>JACPVQ010000194.1 GCA_016191645.1 Candidatus Solibacter usitatus | reverse complement strand
GACGGTCCGGCCTGTCAGGGAGCTTCGAGCCCTTCGGGCGTGGCGGTTGCGCCGGATTCGCGCGCAAGATGCGGTCTTCCAACGGTGCGCGGTCGAAGCGGCGGATGATGGAATCCATCTCCTCCTGGTTCGGAGCCTCGATAAATGCGAACCCTTTGGATTCCTGGGTTTCCGGATTGCGGATGACCTTGACCTCATCGGAGACAAGGTTCTCGGCGCGAAGCCAGGATTGAATATCGTCTTTGGTGACCCACACAGGCAAGTTGCCGAGGAAAACAGTGAAACTCATTCGGTGGTGCTATTTACTCCAGGGGATTTGTCGAAGGCTTGTCATCAGGTTCACAAAACCAGGTCCAAAGAACGAAGTTCCGCAAAGTGGACGGAGCCCATCAGAGCATAATAATCGTATCACAGGTTCCTGCATGTGGCAAAAATAATCGAATCTTAGGAGGCAACCGTAGCCGCAACCTGATACCGCGCCAGCAGGCGATCTTCAAACGTGTAATCCAACTGCTGGCGAGTCCGGTTGCGTTGATACCAACGGTACGTCTCTTTCAAACCTTCATCGAACGTCGTGGCACGGAATCGCAATACTCGCTGCGCCTTGCTCACCACTTGCGTGATGGCGGGCATGTCAAAGTAGACTCCGAAATACAAAGGGGAATTCAGCGGGTGGCCGCCGGCCTGCAGGATGCGCTCGCGCGGAATGCGCACCAGCGGCGGTTTCCGCCCGGCGGCTTGCGCCAACGCTTGCACTACTTCCACCTGTGTCAGCGGCCGGGAGTTGGCGATGTTGAAGGCGTGGCCAACGGCAGCCGGCTCGTCCAGCGCTTTCATGCACGCCCAAACAACATCCTTCACAAACGCGAATTGCATCAGACGCCGCCCGTCGCCGGGAATAATCAACGGCCGTCCGTCGCGCATGCGGTCCCAGAAAAATGCTTCGCGGTAGAACGGGTTCCCCGGGCCGTAAATATACGGCGGGCGCAGCGTAACCACGGGAATGCCGTGACGCTGATGCATGCGGAACAACAGACGTTCCGACGTGGCCTTGTTCCGCACATAGGTATCGGGATGATCGTCCGGCGCCAGCGCGTCGCCTTCGTGATGGTTAAGGCCATCGCCGTACGCCGCCACGCTCGACATGAAAACGTAACGCTTGAGGTTGTCGCCGCAGGCGCGAACCGTCGCTTCCACATGTGATGCGGTGGTGCCACGCTGCCAGTCGTACGCATTGTCGAACACGTAATCGAACTTCTCGCCGGCAAGCGCTCTCTTGAGCGACGCCGCGTCGTTTCGGTCCGCCGTCAGATTCCCGACTTTTTTTCCAAAGTCGTGTTCCGTCTTGCGGTGCAGGATAAAAGTCTCATGTCCGGCCTTCACCAGCGACTGAACCAGTTGCCGGCCGATGAACATGGTCCCGCCAATTACCAGAGCTCTCATGCAATCCGCCTAGTCGTAATATTCCAACCCGAGGTGAGTGATCAACGTCTCTCCCCGCATCCAACGTAAAGTGTTTTTCAGCTTCATCAGCTGAATAAAAATGTCGTGTTCCGGATACAGGCCCGGCGCGGTCATGGGCGCTTTGAAGTAGAAAGACAGCCATTCCTGAACGCCTTTCATGCCGGCGCGCTGCGCCAAGTCGAGGAATAGAACCAGATCCAGAACCAGCGGCGCGGCCAGAATGGAATCGCGGCACAGGAAATCGATCTTGATTTGCATCTTGTAGCCGAGCCAGCCGAAGATGTCGATGTTGTCCCAGCCTTCTTTCGCATCTCCACGCGGCGGGTAGTAATTGATGCGCACAGCGTGATACAGATCCTTGTACAGATCCGGGTAGAGGTGCGGCTGCAGAATCTGATCGAGCACCGAAAGCTTCGTTTCTTCTTTCGTCTTGAAGGAGCCGGGATCTTCCAGGACCTCGCCGTCGCGATTGCCTAAGATATTTGTCGAGAACCAACCGTCGATGCCCAGCATGCGCGCTTTCAAGCCGGGGGCCAGCAGCGTTTTCATGTACGTCTGGCCGGTCTTGAAATCTTTGCCGCAAAGCGCGACGTTGCGGTCTCGCGCCAACTCCAACAACGCGGGAACGTCGGTGGTCAGGTTCGGCGCGCCGTTTGCGAACGGCACTCCGCATTTAATCGCCGCATAAGCGTAAATCTGGCTGGGGGCGATGTCCGGATCGTTCTTCGCCAGCCCTTCTTCAAAAGTAGCCAGCGTCTGGTGCACTGCCGCGGGCTTGTGAAATACTTCCGTGGAACCGCACCAGATCATCACCAGGCGGGAACATCCGTTTTTCTTGCGGAACCCTTCGATGTCCGCAATGAGCGCTTCCGCCTTTTCCTTTTTCGTACCGGTCTTCACGTTGGGACCGTTGATGCGGCGAACGTATTCCTGATCGAATACCGCGGCCATCGGCTTAATGGCTTGCAGCGGCTCTTTCACCGCGTTCAGCAAAGTTGGCTCCAGCACTTTCGCGTTGGCTGCCGCTTCGGATGCCGTGTCTTCGAAGATGTCCCACCCGCCGAACACCAAATCCTGGATGTCCGCCAGCGGAACGAAGTCCTTGATCATCGGAGTGCGGTTTTCGGTGCGCTTCCCCAAACGGATAGTGGCGAGTTGGGTAAGTGAACCCACCGGTTGCCCCAACCCTCGCTTCACCACCTCAATTCCCGCCATGAATGTGGTGGAAACTGCGCCAATGCCCGGAATCAGAATACCGAGCTTACCTTCGGCCGGGGCGATCTTAACTTGCTGATTCAAACTACACGAACTCCTGGTTAATGTTGCGATTGCAAATGGGGCGGGAAATACCACCGGCCACAGGCGGATAATGGAAAAACTACCAAATGTTATACTAACACTTTGCATGCCAAACCGCTCGGCGACCCCCATCCACGCGGTGTTAGTAGACGATGAACAACTCGCCTGCGATGAGCTTTCCTATTTGCTGAAAGACTACACCGATATCGACGTCTTAGGCGAAGGCCACAATGGTTTGGAAGCCCTGGAACTCATTGAGCGGCATGAGCCGGACGTCGTTTTCCTGGACGTTCAGATGCCCGGCCTGGATGGCATGAGCGTCATCCGCAAACTGCGCGAGGAAAATCAGGTTCCTCTGCCCTACTTCGTTCTGGTAACGGCGTTCGATCACTACGCGCTGGAAGCGTTTCGCGTGGAAGCGGCGGATTACCTGCTAAAGCCTTTGGATAAAGAGCGATTGACGGAGGCCGTCGAGCGTGTGCGCCGTCACATGGCCACGCGGCAGTTGCCTCCGCCGGTGACGGATCGTCCCAAGCCTGCGCTCCAGCGCAACAAATTGCTGGTCAGAAGCGGCCAGCGCAACTTCATTGTCGATGCCCATGACATCATCTACGCCACCATCGAAGACGGTCTGATCTCCGTTGTGACAACGCACATACAAGGACTGTCGAACTATCGCACCATCGAAGAGTTGCAATCGAATCTGGACCCCGATCTTTTCTGGCGCGTCCACCGTTCTTACCTCGTCAACATCAATCGCATTCGCGAGGTGGTGCCGTGGTTCAAATCCAGTTATCAGCTGCGCATGGATGACAAGAAGCAAACGGAGATTCCGGTTAGCCGCGTGCAGACAAAACGCCTGCGCTCTCTGCTGAAGCTGTAACTATTTCTTCTTGCCCGCGATCTGCCATTCCGTGAACGGCGACCGCGCGCCCTTCACGATGGCGTTGAGAAGATAAGGCTTGCCGGATGCGAACGCGCGTTTCAGCGCCGCGGCAACTTCACTTGCCTTCTCCACCGTTTCACCGCCGCCGCCGAAACCTTGCATGATCAGATCGTATCGCGTGTGCTTCAGTTCGCACGCCACGGTCTTACCTCCGGTGAGTTCCATTTGGAGTTCACGCTCCAAACCCCAGCCGCCGTCGTTGCCCACAATGATCACAACGGGCAGTCCGTATCGCACCAGCGTCTCCAGTTCGGCCAAGTAAAATCCCAGCGATCCATCACCCGTGATCATCACAACCGGTTTGCCGGGATTCGCCAATTGCAGCGCGATGCAATTGGGCAGCGCGGATCCGATGGTTCCCATGGGTCCCAGGCGCAGCCATCCGCCGCACTGCGTGGCGGGAATCATGGCGCGTCCCCAATGCACGAAATCGCCGCCGTCCCAGGAATACAGCGTGTCCGCCGGCAATGCTTTTCGCAATTCGCTGAACAGTGCGGCGGGATGCATGGGCCGCTGCGGCTTTGTGGCTGTCGCGTCGAGCGTTGCTTGATAAACGCGACGGTCGCGCGAAAGCTTGCGAGTCCAATCGCCCAACTTCTGCCAGGTTTTTTCGCCAGCCAGTTTCGTCATGGCGCGGAGCGTTGCCTTCACATCGGCGCAGATTCCCAAATCGATACTGCGAGCCGCTCCCAGTTCCGGAGCGTGTAAATCCACTTGAATCACTTTTGCGTTTTTGCCGAACAAGCGCGGTCCGCCCAAGGCGAGCCGGTAATCCAACCGTTTGCCCAACACTAATACGACGTCCGCTTCTTGAAATGCCGCGAGCGCAGCTTTGTTTATTGCGGGATCGGCGTAGCCGAACACGTTGGCGCGAGTGTCCGCCACAACCCCCCTCGCCAGCGTGACCGTGAACAATGGAAGTTTCGTCTTGCGCAGAAACTGCGCGAGTTCCGCTTCGGCCTCACCCCACCATACACCGCTTCCCGCAACGACGATGGGACGTTTCGCGGCGAACAGCATTCCCAGAGCGGTCTCCACTTGCCCTACTGCGGGTGCGGCTTCCGCTCCCGCGAGCGGCGCGGGCATCGGAAGCGCACTCTCCGTTTGCGCGGCAAACACGTTCACCGGAATGGTCAGATGCACCGCGCCTTTTCTTCCGCTGTTCGCTTCGTTATAGGCGCGTCCCATAAGGTAGGGAATCTCCGCTGCGCCGGTTGCGCCGGCGCTCCATTTCACCGCCGGCTGCGTCATGGATACCTGATCGATCACTTGAAAAACCTGCCGGCCGGAAAGCGCGAGTGATGGAGAGCCACTTACCGCAATCAGCGGACTTCCGGTCAGGTTCGCCGTCGCGATTCCAGTAAGCGAGTTGGTGTGGCCAGGACCGCCGGTCACCAGAGAGACTGCCGGTCTGCGATGAATCCGCGCCCATGCATCCGCGCAATGCGTCACACCCGATTCATGCCGCATGTCCACGATTCGTATCCCAGCTTGCGAGACCGCCAAAAGCGCTTCGTTCAGATGGTCCCCCACCAGTGTGAACAGATCACGAATTCCGAGTTGGACCATCGATTGTGCAAATAACTCCGCTCCGCTGGGCATGTTCTAAATGGTAACCCAAGGACAGTGCAACCGGATCGGCTATCATTATTGTTGCTATATGTCAGTTATCAAGTTGATTGCGGCCGCTTCGCTTCTCCTGGATACTACTTGTGTCGCTCAAGAAGCAAAAAAGGAGAGGGTCCAGGCATTTGGTCTAACCTGGCTGGTCGACCACAAAGAGGATTGGAAGTGGGACGGGTCGGTTTTGTCCCTGCTGACTCCACGGCCATCCACGCAGCCTCGCCGGCCCGCGCAGTACGCCCTTGCGGAAACAAAGCCGTACCTTCGTGTAATCATAGAGTTAGAGGCTATGCCAGAGCCGAAGGCGGATCGCAACCGCCGCAACTCCCTGATGCTCGCCTACGCTTGGCGCGACATCGATCATTTTAATTATGTCCATCTCTCGGTGGATTCGGCGAAACAGGCGGCGGTGCACAACGGCATTTTCCACGTCTACGGGGGCGACCGGGTGCGGATGAGCTCAGATGACGGACCGGCCACTTTGCAAGACGGCCAGTGGCATAAGATAAGGATGGTCTACGACGGGACGACGGGAACCGCTGAATGTTGGGTGGATGGAAAAACTTCGCCGTCCCTGAAAGCGGTTGACTTGAGCCTAGGCGCTGGAATGGTAGGTATCGGAAGCTTCTTTGACAAGGGAGCGTTCCGTAACCTGAAGATTATAGAGAAGTAAGGTCGATTATTAAACGACCGCGGCCATGCGCAGTTCGCGCTCCACACGCCTTGTCGCCCGTTCACTAATGATATCCGCGACGCGCTCCAATAGACCGGGGATATCCTCGGGTTGGATCAATACCGTCCTGGCGCGAGTGGCTGACACCCCGTTTTGCGAGGATGTGATCAGCGCCGTTGCCGGGGCGTAGTCCTTAAACCGGGCGTGGGCCAGGACGCGTAAACCGGCTTCCGGCGACTCCATTGCCAAGTCGCTCAACACCAGTTCGTATACCTTGCGGTCCAGCCAACTATATGCTTCTGCGGCACTTGCAGCTGCATCCACGCTGTATCCACTGGCCCTGAGGACTGTTTGGAGGGTTAGACGTGAGGTCGGGTTCCCGTCCACCAGAAGCACTCGCGCGAGCGAAACTACTGTCGGACGGGCGCTGCGAATACGTCGGGAGGGTTTTCTGATACTACGTTCCACGGCTCGTCATTGGTAGTTTAACCTAAAAGTGCCGGAATACAACCCGCCGTTTTGGGCTGACATCGCCAAGTGTGGGACTTTCTTTAGTACTAGTACTAACCAGGAGAGTCCTATGACCCAAATACTCTCCTGAAGATCGCGTCAATGTTAGCTATCTGACGGTTCGCGGAGAATGCTTTGCTGATTGTCTCTTTCGACAAGTGTCGTTGAACTTCCGGATCGGATTCGATTACCGCTTGAAAATCGCCTTCCTGCTCCCAGCAGCGCATCGCGTGCCCCTGGACCACCCTGTAAGCATCCTCCCGGAGCATTCCCGCCGCCGTCAAATCCAGCAGGAGCTGACCTGAAAAAACCAGGCCTTTTGTCATTTCGAGATTGCGTCGCATGCGCTCCGGATAGACCTTCATGCCGTCCACCAGCCAAAGTGTCTTCGCCAGAAGGTAGTCGGTGAGGATACAGGAATCGGCAAGAATCACGCGTTCCACGGAAGAATGCGAGATGTCGCGTTCATGCCACAAAGCCACGTTTTCGAAAGCCGCCTGCACGTTCGCCCTGACCACGCGGGCCAGGCCGCAGATCTGCTCACAGACAATAGGATTCCGCTTGTGCGGCATCGCTGAGCTTCCCTTTTGGCCAGTGGCGAACGGTTCCTCCGCTTCGCGCACTTCGGTGCGCTGCAAGTGGCGAACCTCCAGCGCAATCTTTTCCGCCGCCGCGCAGATGAGCGCCAGCGCGCAAACGTACGAAGCGTGCCTGTCGCGCGAAATCACTTGTGACGCGATGGGCGCGGGCTTCAGCCCCAGCTTGTTGCAAATCCGCTCTTCGGCATCCGGGCCAATATGAGCGAAAACTCCTACCGCTCCCGAGATCTTCCCGACGCGAATCTGCTCCGCCGCCAAGTCCAGCCGCTCCATCGCGCGAATCACTTCATCGTAGAAAAGCGCGAGCTTCCAGCCGAACGTCACGGGCTCGGCTTGCACTCCGTGCGTGCGGCCGATTTGAACGGCATCCTTGAACTCAAAAGCGCGCCGCTTCAGCGACGCCGCGAGTTTGGCCAGCCCTGCGCGGATCAACGCGGCCGATTGCTTCAACTGCAAAGCTTGCGCGGTATCCACAACATCGTTCGACGTCATCCCATAGTGAAACCATCGCGACGCCGCGCCCTGTCCCTTCGCCTTCATCGACTCGGCGACATTCGTCGTAAAGGCGATCACGTCGTGCTTTACTTCATTCTCGATTTCGAGAATCCGTTCCGCGCTGCATGCCGCGTTGGCGCGCAGCGCAGCGGCGGCCTCCACAGGAACCACTCCCAGTTCGGATAGCGCCTCGCACGACGCCAGTTCCACTTCCAGCCACTGGCGGTACTTGTTTTCATCGCTCCAAATAGCGCCCATTTCGGCGCGAGCATAGCGGGCAATCATAGAAAATACAAGGTTAGCAGGTGGGGCAGGTCTCCAGACAGGTCTACGGCCTAAACTAATCCACTGCAGCGCCGACCTCAACCGCAATGCGCCAACGTTATTTATCTGTTGCAGAAGCTTTCGGACCCTACGACTGTCGGGGAAGGGGGTTTCATCACGATTCGTGGGCCCCGGGGGCCCAGAGGGACAGTGATCCGGCGTTGCGGGCTACGGCGGAGCAATTGCGGGATGCGCTGAGTGCTGCACCAACACTGAATCCTTGCTTCCGGCAAATGTTGAGTTTTAGTCTGGAACGCTTGGAACTGTCCAGAGGATCGCCGAGGTTCCTGGATGCTGAAGGCACTGGCACAAGGGGAAAGCGATCCGGTAGCGCTGGCGGCATTAGCCAGCAGGGCCTCGATCTGGCTCTGCATCCGTACGCGGTCGCGCCTGAGTTGGTTCTTGCTGCGCGTCATCATCCGCCACATCAGCTGTCCGGACAACTTAATCCGCGCACCTTCCAACTTCGGCAATAACCTG
Source organism: Candidatus Solibacter usitatus (assembly GCA_016191645.1). GTDB lineage: Bacteria > Acidobacteriota > Terriglobia > Bryobacterales > Bryobacteraceae > CADEFT01. The sequence goes on along the minus strand of JACPVQ010000194.1, from coordinate 16,260 downwards.
CTGCGCCGAATCTACTCCGAAACCAAGGACCCGCGGCCGCAACATTCGACCCTGCCGAACACCTCGCTTCCTGGGTGGGGGTGTGTCCAGGCCGGGAAGAATCGGCGCAGGCGCGCAACCAAGCTGATACGGAATCTACGCGCCCTCGGTTATCAAGTCCAAGTCATGGCACAACCCTCTTTGGTAACAGCTCCATGAGAGTCCCCGAGCGGGGTTTTCGACCGTGCGGCGGGATCTCCAGATCCCGCCTTTTGGACATTTGCCGTTTTGTGTGGGGCAGATCTCCAGATCTGCGAGACGGTCTCCAGACCGGCTCTGCCGGAAGTAATCGCAGTCTCCCGGGCGGCTGCAAAGCAGCCGAACGGCGGGATCTCCAGATCCCGCCTTCTTCGGGGATTCGATCACTCCCGGCAGAGGCGGTCTGGAGACCACACTATTTCATGGCTGCGTATTTCTTGAACTCACCGGCGATGCCCGCGGAAGCGGCGTCGCCGGTGTGAACGATCACGCGATAGCGGAAGCGCATGGATTCGCCGGCTTGCAACGTCCGGCTGCCGTCCTTTGATTTGTCGTTGTAGAAATCGCGCAATCCGAAAATGTTAGCTGCGAAGAGACCATAGGAGCGAGAGTGCCAGTGCGTGGGATGGCCCGGATTGGTGGGATGATCGAGAATCGCAATCCCAAGCTGCTCGCCGTCGAGCGTGCCCGAATAATCGACCCACGGAGAGGGCTTACCCCAAACCGCTTTTTCCCCGGCCGCGCCTTCGGCGTTGACCATTTTGCCGGTGCCCTTTTGTTCCTTAATAGTGTCGTTCAGCCGCAATGCAAAGGAGCCTTCCTTCGTATCGCCAAACTTCGCGGTCTGCACGGCGGTCAGCTTGATGTCGAAATCGATGGTGCGCGTGTCTTTGCCACCGGAGAACATCATCGTCCGCGCTTCCTTCAACACAACGTTGCCGCTCTTTTCCTGCCATTCAAAATCGGCGACGATCACGCCCGTCTTGCCGCCCACGGCTTTACTGACGTTTTTCGTGACGATGGTCGCACCCTTGTCGTTGCGCCCTTTGGGCGAACTGCCCCAGAAATCGATGCCATTCACATCGCCGTGATTGAACCACAGCCCGGTGTGGTGCGGATGATCGTTGGTCTCCCCGGCCACTTGAGCCATGGGATAACTCCGGGTGACAATCTTTCCCGAGGCGCTGCGCAACGGATGCAGGAAAGCCTTGCGAACTCCTTCCCCCGAAAGATAAAGATCCGAGAACGGCTTGCCGTCGATTTCAATGGAGATCTTGTCGTGGTCCTTTTGAATCTTTACTTGAGCGGGGAGGCACAAAGCCAGTAGCGGTAGCAGGATGGTTGGTAGCAACATCAACTAAAGTAGATCACAAGCAAAGACAGGTTCGCTAGCGGCGCGCAGGCGGAGGGCAACATTCGGGCGCGCAGAGGACTCCGCGGCCATCCACGTGCTCAACAATCAATTCGCGGATCATGCGCACAAAATAAGGATGCGTGCCCGCCGTTGCGGCTCTTGCCATGCCGATTCCCAGCTCCGCGCAGAGGGACTGTGCTTCGGTATCCAAATCGTAGAGAACTTCCAGATGGTCCGAGACGAAACCGATAGGCGAGAGAACGATCGAACGATGCCCGGCCGCGTGCGATTCTTTGATGGCGTCCAGAACGTCCGGCCCAAGCCACGGTACCGATGGAGGTCCGCTGCGGCTTTGATAGACCAGCCGGTGCGCGCGCCCGCCTAGAAGATTCGCCACCGTATTGGCAGCCGACGTAAGCTGCGACGCATATCGGCAAGTGTCCGCCATCACTTTCGGAATACTGTGCGCGGTGAAAAGGATTAAAGCGGAATCGCGTTCGGCGGAAGGCAGAGACTGCAGCGCGTCCCAGGTTCCTTGGCGAACCACTTCCAGGTAAGCCGGGTGATCCCAAAACACCCGAAGCTTTTCTATCTCCGGCGCGCCGTCTCCCGCCTCGGCCCGCGCCTGCTCGACATTCTCTTTGTACTGGCGGCAACTGGAATAGCTGCTGAAGGCCGAGGTCACAAACGCCAGTGCGCGGCCAACGCCATCCGTCTTCATTCTCCGCATGGCATCGGCCAGAAAAGGATGCCAGTTGCGATTGCCCCAATAAACAGGTAGCTTCGGGCCATGCTGTGCCAACTCTTTTTCCAGCGCCGCGATCAACGCGCGATTCTGATCGTTGATTGGACTGCGGCCCCCGAAATGAAGATAGTGTTCGGCCACTTCCCGCAAACGCTCCGGCGGAACACCGCGCCCGCGCGTGACGTTTTCCAGGAACGGCATTACGTCGTCCGGACCTTCCGGCCCTCCAAAGCCGACCAGCAATATCGCATCGAATGATTTCATGTGCTCTCTCGCAGCGCGTCCATGGGCTTCTGGTCCAACACGCGGCGGCTGGCCAGCCAACCCGCCGCATTGGCCAATGCCGCTGTCAAAACGATGGCCACAAGATGCGGCAGGATCTCGAAATGATACTCCACCCGGAACAGCCGTTTCAGCAGCAGCATGGTAAATGCAGTGGCCAGCACGCTTCCCATGACTCCGGAAACCCCGCCCAGCAGCAGAAACTCCACGGAGAAAACTCCGCCGATACGGCGTCGTGTGGCGCCCAATGTTTTCAGAATTACCACCTCGCGGATGCGCCGGAACCGCGTGCCGGCCACGCTGGAAGAGAGAATCACAGCTCCCGCCATAATCGTAAACAGCGAGATGAAGCGCACCACCAGCGAGATGCGGTCCACCACCTCCTGTACAATCGCCAATACATCGGCGCCGTTGATCACCGTAACGGTGGGGAACTGCCGGAACACAGATTTCTGCAATGGCGCAACCTTTGCAGGAGGCATGCGCACCGCCGCGAAATGCAACGCGGGCAATGCGTCCAGCGATCCCGGGATAAAAAGGAATTCCAAATTTGCGCCAATACGAACGGCTTCGCTGTGGTAAACGCATTCCACTCGCGATTGAAATGCAATCGCGTTCGCTGTCCAATCCAGCATTGCCCCAGGATGAATGCGCAGCACCTTCATGACTTCCTCGCTGATGCAAACGCGCACTCCCACGGTTTGTGCCGTTGCCTTGGCGGACCAAAATCGACCCTCGGTGATCACAGTTTGCGGCGGAGGCTCGGCGGACCATGTCAGAGATCGGGTCTGTTGAAACCGGCGCGCGAATCCTCGCAAGCCCATGTCCTGAACCGGCTGGCCGTTCACTTTCGTGATGCGCGCGGCAACCACCGGCGTGACCTCGGCTTTCACTCCCGCTTCTTTTTCCAGCAGCAAACGAATTCCATCGCGTTCCCGCGGCGTGATGTTGATGAGAAAAACATTCGGCATGTCCGGCGGGGCGCTGCTCATCATTTGACGCAGCGTGGACGCTTGCACCAGATAGACCGTCAGAGTGAACATGACGCCTAATCCCAACGACACCAGCAGTGCCGTCGCCTGATTGCCGGGCCTGTAGATGTTGGCCACGCCGTGCCGCAAGGTGGATGGAAGCCGCATGCCCGCGAGAGCGGAAATGCGTTTCAGGCCACGCAGAAAACCGTAAGCGATCGCTGCCAGCAGCAAAAGGCTTACCGCGAATCCACCGGCGAAATAGAGTGCCGTCCGCCACGATTCGCTAAGCCACCACACAATTCCGAGAATCCCGCAAGCGATGACGACGCCTACCGCCAAGCCGCTCTTGCCGCCGCGCAAACGCGTCTTCCAATCCGGACGCGACTCTTCCATTTCCCGCCGCAAAATGAGCGACGGCCTCACTCGCCGTATCCCCAGCAATGGCGGCACCGTGAACAGGAGCGTGGTCAACACCGCCGCCCCCAAACCCTGCAACGCGGATAGAAGATTCCAATGCAGGCCGGGATCAGTCTGAAAATAGCGCGCCAGCAGCGAGGGAAAAATCCGCTGCACGATTAACCCGGCGCAGATTCCCAACAGGCCGCCCATCAACCCCAGCATCATCGTTTGCAGCGTGTAGATGCGTATGATTTGCGACGATCTCGCGCCGAGCGATTTCATCACGGCGATGGAATCCATCTTTTGCTGCAAGTGCGAGTGCATCGCCATGGCAACACCCAATGCGCCCACCAACAATGCGATCAAGCTGACCAGGCTGAGAAAAATCGTGGAGCGCTCCAGGCCGCGCGTGATCAAAGGATGCGTCTCGCGATAGTCAATGATTTGCGCGTCGGGGAACGCTGCCTTCAGACGAGCCCTGATATCTTCGATGCCGGGCCCTTGCGGCGGCAGCCGGAAAAGAAAGCGCTCCGCGGCTCTGCTCCCCGCAACCAGCAGGCCCGTTCGATCCAGTCCTTCGCGGCTCATCAGAATCCGCGGCCCGACATTCAGGCTGCCCGCCATGCGGTCCGGTTCCGCGGCCACCACAGCCATAATTCGAAAATCCGCCGCGCCGATGCGTACGCTGTCGCCTTTCTTCAAATCCAGGCGTGTCAGAAGGTCGTCGGAAACGGCCACAGTCGACGGCTGTAGCGCTTCCCGCAGAGCTATGGGCGGATCCAATTTCATCTCTCCATAAAACGGATAAACCGCGGGGTCCACGGCTTTCAGCGAGACCAGCACCGGATTGCCCTGTTGTCCGGCCGACAACATGGACAAGGATTCCGTCACCCACGTGCGGTCCACGCCTCGCGATTCGAGCGTTTGGAACAGTGCTTCCTGCGCCGTGTCCGGAAGCGAGAAGGTGCGAACCGTCAGGTCCGCCGCCATCAGCTTGCGCGCGTCGCGCACCAGCATTCCGCGAAAAGACTCGCTGAACCCGCGCACTCCGGTCAATGCGCCGGAGCCCAGTGCAACCGCGAGAATCACGAACAAAAAGCGCGATGAGGATGCGCGCGATTCGCGCCATGCGATTTTGAACGCGGTGCGCCAGGCGAAGCGATCACGCACGGAGTTCATCTCCGTCCAGAGCCCCGTCCTTCAATCGCAAAACGCGGCTGGCGTGTTTTGCCAGTTGCTCATCGTGCGTCACAAGAATGAGCGTTGTTCCTTCGCTGCGATTGAGAGCGAGCAAAAGTTCCAGGACGTGCCGCCCGTTTTCCGAATCCAGATTGCCCGTCGGTTCGTCGGCCATCAGAATCGGCGGTTTCACCATGAACGCGCGCGCCAGCGCCACACGCTGCTGCTCGCCGCCGCTCAACTGAATGGGGTAATGATCGCGACGGTCCGGCAGACCCACGCTATCCAGCAGAGACATCGCCCGCTCCATTCCGTTGCTTCCCCCGCTCAATTCGTGCGGCAACAGAACGTTTTCCAGCGCCGTCAGCGTGGGAATGAGTTGGTACGATTGAAAAACAAAACCGATCTTGCGGCCGCGCAGCACTGCCAGCGCGTCTTCGGCAAGACCGGAAATCTCCGTTCCGTCCAGCAGAATGGACCCGGAAGATGGAGTATCCAAACCGGCCAGCAATCCGAGAAGGGTGCTCTTGCCGCTTCCCGATGGCCCCATGATCGCGATGAACTGTCCGCGCGGGATATCAAAGTCAACACCGCGCAGAATGTCCACGGTGTGAGATGCATTGGTGATGGATTTTTTCAGGCCTCGCACCTGAATAATGGCCTGTGAGATAGAAGACTCCAAGTTCGACATGCAGCGGGGCGAACTCTTATTATGACATTGCGTGCGTATTCTACCGTTCTTTTTTGTGCTGGCTCTTGCCTCCTGTTCCAATAAGCAAGAGACGCCCAACTCCGCGCCTCCTCCGCCCGTTGCGACTACGGCCGGCGGCCGGCCCGTGATTGTTGCTTTTGGCGATAGTCTCACGGCGGGCCTCGGCGTCGATGCCGGATCTTCGTATCCCGATGTTCTTCAAGAGATGCTCGACGCGCGGGGGCTTTCTTATCGCGTCGTGAATGAGGGCCTCAGCGGCGATACGACCAGCGGCGGGTTGGCCCGGCTGCCGGCGGTTCTCGCGCACAAGCCCGCCGTGGTGATTCTCGAGCTAGGGGCGAACGACGGTTTGCGCGGAATCCCCATCGACCGCACCAAAGCGAATCTGAGTGAAATGTTGGCGGCGCTGAAGTCCGGCGGAGCACGTGTTCTGCTGGTTGGGATTACCTTGCCTCGCAACTACGGGATGGACTACATCGGGAAATTCGATCGCATGTTTCCGGATCTTGCCAAGGCGCACGGCGTCCCGCTCCTGCCATTTTTGCTGCAAGGAGTCGCGCTCAATCCGAAACTGATGCAGGCCGATGCGCTGCACCCCAACGCCGATGGCTGCCGCGTGGCGGCGCGTAATGTAACTCAGGCGCTGCTGCCTCTTCTGACGGCGAAGTGATAGCTTGTAGTCATGCGCCTCGTTCGAATTGCCATGATTCTGCTGCCCGCCGTGCTTTGCTCCGAAGAAGCGGGAATGCCCCAGCCAAAGTACACCGGTAACGGACGGCTGGTGCGGCCCACGAATCACCGCGAGTGGATGTTTGTCGGCGCCAGTCTCGGCATGGGTTATTCGGAGGGCTCCACGCCGAATCCCAAGGCCACCTATCACAACATTTATATTCAACGCGAAGCCTACAAAGCATACGCGGCAACGGGTAAGTTCCCCGAGAAAACAATGCTCGTGATGGAGGTGCTCGCTCCGGGGACCAAGGAGTCCATCAATCAGACAGGCTAATTTGAAGACCGCTCCATCGGCATTGAGGTCGCCCTCAAGGACTCCGCCAAATTCCCCGACAAATGGGCCTATTTTAACTTCATCGGCGAGGGCGGCAAACCGATGGCCGATTCCGGCGCATTCCGTAAAGAGCAGTGCTGGAAATGCCACAACGAGCATGGCGCATCGGATAACGTGTTTGTTCAGTTCTACCCTGTTCTGCGCGACGCACGCCCGGCCGCGGGCCGCTAATTCACCCTTGAACTTTTCCTTGCCATGCATGTCGACGATGCGGCATAGTGAAGAAGAACCGGCGGAGCATTCCGCCTGTCAATTTATGGGCTTAGACCTTCCGAATGGCGCAGAGGCTTCTATATCTCACGGAGCTCATTGGCCTCAGAGTTTACGACCTGAAAGGCCAAACGATCGGCCGTGTCAAAGAAGCGGCCGTGGTGCCGCTGTCCCATCCCTTTCGCATTGATCGTTTTCTCATTGGCGCCGGGGCAACCTGGTTTACCGTCCGTCATGACCAGGTCGGCGACATCGCTCTCGGCGGAATCACACTCTCCAGCGAAGAGTTGACGCCCTTTCATTCCGACGAATACATGCTGAGGATGGTTCGCGACCTTCAGGACCAGCAAATCATCGACGCACACGGGCGCAAGGTGGTCCGGGTAAACGACGTTACCTTCGAAATACGCCGCTCCGATGGTGGAGCGGAACTGTTGGTGGAAGAAGTGGATATCGGGCTGCGCAGCATTTTCCGCCGTCTGCTGCAAGGGGTGATTCCTCCCGTGTGGATTCGCAGGCTGCAATGGCGCATTCCGCCCCACTCCATACGTTGGGAATACTGCAACATCATCGAACCCGATCCCATGCGCCGCCTGCGCCTCAACATTTCGCCAACCGCTTTGGAACAAATGCACCCGGCGGACCTGGCTGAAATTATGGAAGAACTCGCGCCCGAGGGCCGCGAGGCTGTGATCACTTCCATCGATAGTGAATCCGCCGCCGAGGCGCTCTCCGAAGTGGATCCGGAGATCCAGGCCAGCATTCTGGAATCCCTGGAGACGGAGAAGGCGGCGGAGATTCTCGATGAGATGTCGCCGGATGAGGCCGCCGACGTATTGCAGGAGATGGAAGAGGAAACCTCGGAAGAGATTCTGGAGGAGATGTCGAGCGAAGAAAAACTGGAAGTGGAGGAACTCCTGATTTACGGAGAGCACACGGCGGGTGGCATGATGAACACGGAATACGTCGCGGTGCCGCACGGCTGCACGGTGGCGGAAGCGATTGAAGCCGTGCGGTCGACGCCGGAATTGCCCGATTCATTGAGCACGATCTTCCTCATCGGCAAGGAAGAGGTGCTGACCGGCCAGGTCCTGCTGGCCAAGCTTCTCCGGGCGCAGCCGCATGACAAGGTGGCATCGCTTGCCGATGAGCAATTGGTCTCGGTGTTTGTGGAAGCGACGGAATCGCGGGTTACGGAGTCATTCGACAAGTACAATCTTCTGGCGCTCCCCGTGGTGGACCATAACGCCAAATTGTTGGGTGTAATCACCGCCGATGACGTGATCGCCGTGCTGCGGGAGAACTCCTGATGCTTCGCCGGCTGCGCCAACACATTGCGATTTTCTTTTCCGTCATTGGGCCGGGGTTCATTACCGCGGTGGTGGACAACGATGCGGGCGGCATCTTCACCTATTCACAGGCCGGGGCGAAGTTTGGATATCTGCCGTTGTGGACGCTGGCTCCCATTACGATTCTGCTGATTGTCACGCAGGAGATGTGCTCGCGCATGGGTGCCGTGACCGGCAAGGGACTTTCCGATCTCATCCGCGAAGAGTTCGGGCTGCGAACCACGTTTTTCCTGATGGCCCTGCTGGTGTTGGCGAATCTCACCAACGTGATGGCGAACTTCGCCGGCGTCGCCAGTTCGCTGGAGTTGTTCCACGTGAGCCGCTACATCTCCGTGCCGCTGGCCGCTGCCGGAGTTTGGCTGCTGGTGCTGAAAAGCAGTTATGCGCGCGTGGAGAAAATCTTTCTCTGGGCCTGCGTGATCTACGTTTGTTACATCGCTTCCGGAATCCTGGTCAAACCCGATTGGAAGGAAGCGGCCATTCAAAGCGTGCATCCTGTCGTCATGTTGGACGCGGGCTACTTGGAAATGCTCATCGGAATGGTGGGAACATCGGTTGCTCCATGGATGCAGTTTTTCCTTCAGGCCGCCGTGGTCGAAAAAGGGATCACGGCGAAGGAGTATGCCGAGTCGCGTATCGAAGTCATCGTCGGCTGCATTGTGATGTCGGTCATCGCGTTCTTCATCATCGTGGCATGCGCCGGCGCAATCTGGTCCGTCAAGCCGAGAGACATTCAGGATTCCACCGATGCGGCGTCGGCGTTGAAACCGTTTGGAACCTACGCCTATCTTCTTTTCGCGGCGGGATTGGTGAACGCGTCGTTGTTTGCGGCTTCCATTCAGCCGCTGTCCACCAGCTACACCGTGTGCGAGGGCCTGGGTTTCGAATCGGGCGTCAACCGCACTTTCAAAGAAGCGCCGATTTTCTATGGCCTGTTCACATTTCTGGTGGCGGTAGGCGCCGCGGCCATTCTCATTCCGCACTTGCCTCTGGTAAAGCTCATTCTGGTGAGCCAGGTGATCAACGGCGCATTATTGCCGGTGGTCTTGGGTTACATGATCGTACTGGTGAACAAGAAGCGGCTGATGAAGGAGTGGTGCAATTCGCCTCTGTATAACCTCATCGCGTGGAGCGCGGTGATTATCATGAGCGGCCTGACCGTAGCGTTGGTAGCAATCTCCGCAAAGCAGCTGTTCCGGTGACGTTAGCGCTGCACCGTGACTACCAGCGGATCGCTGCTCTGCGCGTTCGCAAGGGAACGGACCTGCACGACATTCAATCCGGGCCGTACCAGATCGGGCGGGATTTGCGCCGAAATCTGAGTGGGAGAAGATTGCAGCAGAGGAACCGCAACGTCGTTAAAAACCACGCAGGAGCCGCCGAGAACCGTCGGAGGCGGAATGGTATCGCCAACCGAAGCCGAAGCCAGGTTCTGTCCGCTGACGGTGATAAAGGAACCGGGCTTGAAGTTCGGCGTACCATCGCTGGAATTCACAATGCCGCGTGCGCCGGCGGTAATGACGGGCTTCACCGCACCCGTGATGGGAATCACCGATAGTCCGGAAAGCGTAATCGCGTAAGCGGTGCCGCGGGAATCCACAGCCATCTGACGCGCCGGCACGTTCTGCCGCTGCGTGGCGAAAACGCTGACCAGCGGGTTCTCGGGAACAACACCAACCAGGGATTCCGATCCCGTCTGCAGGTTGATGGACTCCAGCGTCGTACGAACTTCGTCACGCGTGGCGGAATTGATCGCCTGGCGCACCGGAGTGGTCAATCGAACGAAAGTGGTGCGGTTGACACCGGCCGTAGCGGCAATATTGCGCTCGCCGCCGCTCACCACCGTCTGCGTGGGAGGCTGGCCTGGAGCGGGCGGCGGCCCAACCTGCACGGTTCCCGGCCGCTCCGCGCCGCCAATGGCGGTCAGCGCGGAATTCAGGATGAGCCCATTGGCAAGGAAATAGCTGCCATCGGTACTGCTCGCCAGCGGTCCATAGTAGCTCTGAATCGGATTGTTGAAGAGCTGGCGCGTGGCGGTGTAATTGTCGAACAGGGCATTGTACAGATAGCCCGCGCCTGTTCCGGCCAACGTGAAAATGTAATCGTAGCCGGGAGACGACACCATCGACATGGGGAATGGAATGGTGGTTGGCGTGACCGTGTTGGCGGTACGTAAAGTTGCCTGACCACCCACCATCTTCCACTGCGTACCGTTCGTCATGATGAATTGCAGCCCCGACAGTCCATAAGCAATCGCCCACGGAGCTGTGATGTTGGCATTCCCCGCTCGCGGAATGGGCGGAAAAGCTACTTCACCGGTGACGCGTCCCAAGTCGAGGTCTATGATCGAAATGGATTCCCCGCCTGTGTTAGCGACGTACATCGTCTGTCCGTCCGTAGCCAGTGCCATCTGGTGCGGTAATTGCCCAACCGGAATGGGGTCAAGAAAGCGCTGGCGGCGCGTGTCAAACACTTCCAGGCGATTGTAACCCGAGTTGGCTACGTATACCCGTCCGCGCTGTTCGTCCACCACAACGTCGCGCAGTCCTTCCGTTCCGTTGGGGCCATTGTTGGGAACGGTGGCGATGGGAAAGATCTGGCCGCGCTGATCCGGCTGCCGGAAGTTCATGTAGATGCGAATTGTGTTCGGCAGGTTAATCGCGTCGACGGATGCCAGATTCACCTGAATCGGATTCCCCGTATTCGTCGCCTGGCCTGTATAGAGATTTGTTCCGGCCTGCCGGGTGACGCCGGAACGGCCGGGATCCATGGTGAACGTAATGCTGGAAGGAGCCAGACCGCTGGCAACTTGCGCGGAGAGTGCGGCGCCGAGGTTGGGGACGCTAAAGGTCAGCTTGCCCTTTCCCAGATTGTTGATGCGCAAACTTGCTTTGGCCAGCCCTTTGTTGCAGTCGTCAGCCGCCAGAAAAACCTGCGTGGATTCGGGCTGCAAAATCGGATAGTCGAAAAGCGTGTCCAGCGGCAGATAGACCATGCCCGATTCAGAAAGACCAAATGCTTTCAAACCGTCTGAAGTAATTGCCATCTTCGCAACAATGCTTTCCGGGATTTTGATACCCAGCTTCACGAACATGTTGCGCGGATCGGAAATCAATACGGTGGACGCCTGCGGACGCGTAGCGGGCTGGGCGAACGGAGCGGCGTTGAACGCGGAATAGAGGGTGCCGCCGTCGGCGGAAAACGCGCTGCCGCCGACGTTCTGCAACGTGTTGAAGTTCCCGGCGAAAAGAAATGGCATGTTGGCGATGTTCTGCTGCGCCAGCGCCTGCAGCGTTTGCGTGCTGTACAGGGTGAAGCCGGCCATGAACGTCGAACCATCCGGAGACATGGACAACACGGTGGATTGGCCGGTCACCGTGCGGCTGTTCAGAATGGTGCCGGAAAAAACTTCATACAGATAGACGATCGTTTGCGTGTTGTTGTTGATGGTACTCAAGCCGATAATAAATGCCCCGTCCGGGGTGCGGATCAGTTTGCCGCGGAAGTTCGTCAGAATTCGCGCCTGTGCCGCGGGCTGACCGGCAGGCGTTGGAGGCGGAGGAGGAAACGTTACGGCTTGCACCTGATTCTGCGTGGTTTGCGTACGGTCGAAGAGGAGAAGCGTATTGTTCGTGTTATTGATGCCCGTGCCGCCGGCGCTGATCAACACGCGCCCGTCCGCGCCCACCTCAACTCCCTCAGGACGCGATGGCAGCGTAACCGTCTGCGTAACGGAACCGAGGTTCAGATCGACCACCGACAACGTCGCGGTCCCGTTGTTCGTGACGAAGAGATACCCGCCATCCATGGAAATAGCCGCCGCCAGCGGTTGCGTACCCACTTGAAAAGTCCCAACCAGCGATTTAGCGTTGTAGTCGTAGATATCCACACGGTTCCCGCTGGTGTTCACCAGATACAACAATCCTCTGGCTTCATCCATGACGATATCGCTGGGAGTGCCGCCGAGCGGTATGACTTCGCCGAAAGTTCGCCCGATGGATTGGCCATAGGCCGTCAAAGAGACCAAGGCGGGTAGAAGCGCGGTAATGAGGGATCGCAGGATCATAGGCACGGGACAGGGAATCTGTGCAAACAGACCCTCTCAACGCTAGTCTAACCCCAAACTGATGGCGGAAGTTGCACATTGGTGGCGCAACTTAAGCAAAAGCCTTGGGTTAAACAAACAACTTGCCGAAGATTCGCGTGCGGAACATCACCCACGGGATGTTGTTGGCGGAAGCTGCGGAAGTGGCTGACAACAGCGTCGCGCGCCGGACTGGCCTGCTTAAGCACAATTCGCTGGCCCCGGGAGAAGGGTTGTGGATTGTCCCGTGCGAGGCTGTACACACGTTTGGAATGAAGTTTGACATCGACGTGTTGTATCTCAGCAAAGAGCGAAAAGTGCTGAAGATCCGATCGCGGATGGGAAGACGCCGTATTTCGATATGCCTGCGCGCGCATTCCGTCCTGGAATTGCCGGCCGGAATGGTAGATTCGACGTCAACAGTGGTGGGAGATCAGCTGGAGTTCGAAAAGCTTCTATGAAAAAGTACTATGCGATCTGTGGACTGGCGGTACTGAGCGTTGCCTCCTGTACGCACCGGCCTCAGGATCGGGCTGTGGCGAAGAACGTGGTGGTGGCGAGCCCCTTCGCGCAGAACCAGATTGAGAATGCCGTGGACGCCGGAGACGGCGACATTGTAGCGCGGGCGTTGCGGGAGCGGCTGGTTGCGGATCCCACGAACCTGGACGCGCGGCTTCAACTCGCCGCCCATTACCGGCAGCAAGGCGTCCAGGAGTTGGCGATAGAGCATTATACGCTCGCCGCGGAACGCGCTCCCGACAATCAGCGCGTGATCCTTCTGCGCGCCCAAGCCCTGCATGAAATGGGATTGACGAAGAAGGCGGCCGATTCCATCAGCCTGTTTCTTTCCAGGCATCAGCCTGCCAACTCAGACTTGCCGGCATGGTTGGGAATTCTGCGTGACGACCTGGGCGAATATGCCGCCGCCGAAAGCGCGCATCGGGCCGCCGTTTCCCTGAATCCTTCCAGCGCTAAGATGCACAACAACCTCGGCTACAATCTTCTGTTGCGCAGCAAACGGGATGAGGCGATTGCGGAATTCCGCCGCGCCCTCGCGCTGGATCCGCTGATGAATGTCGCTCGTAACAACCTAGGTTTGGCGCTTACTCGCGACGGTACTCTGCCGGATCGCAACGAGGCGCTGCAGCAATGGATTGCCGCCGCCAATCCGGCGGTGGCCCACAACAACATGGCCGCGGTGTTGATGGAACAAGGGCACTACGCGGAAGCACGCAAGGAATTGGAAGCGGCCTTAGGCTTCCAGCGTAATTACACACCGGCCCTGAAGAATCTTGACTTGCTCGCTAAGATGGAAGGGAAGCAGAATGCCGTGCTTCCCATGGGACCGAAAGCCAACTCCAGAAAAGGAGTACTGGGCGGTTGGCGTGGTATCGCCAAACGTACCTGGCATGTTATAGCTGGAATCGAAGAACGGCGTCCGGCGCCAGGCGTAACATTGGCGGCCAACGACTAGTCTGTAGAAAAGTGAACGAGTAAAATAGGAGTACTCTATATGAAGCAAATGTTTATCCGGCTGTGGAATGAGGAGCAGGGACAAGACCTGGTGGAATACGCGCTCATCGTGGCGGCCGTCGGGCTGGCCCTCATCACTACGGTCAACCAGCTTTCCACCGCCGTTGTGAGCCTGTACTCAAGCATCACACAAGGCCTTACCAGTATCGGCGCCACTGGCCAATAGCGAAAGCGGCTTGGCCACGGCCTTCGTTACGGAGGCGCCGGCGATCTTCCCGGTCCGGCGCGTCAAGTCCCAAATGCTGCTGGGGTGGTTATTCCCCAACGCGGCAGTGAGCGTATCGCTCATCGCTCTCTTTCTATGTCTTTTTTCGGGAGAGGGACCTGCGAAATTATTTCGCGATGCCGACACCGGCTGGCATATTCGAAACGGCGAATCCATTCTCGCCGCGGGCTCTCTGCCGCGGGTGGACCCCTACTCCTTTAGCAAAGCCGGTCAGCCTTGGTTCGCCTGGGAATGGGGCGCCGATGCGCTGATGGGAATCGCGAATCAGTGGCGCGGCCTGAGCGGCGTCGCCTTGCTGTACTCCGCCGTGATCGCCCTCACCGTCTTCGCCTGGTTCTCCATGAATTGGAGCGCCGGCGGCAATTTCCTGCTGGCCTGCGCGTTTGCTTCTCCCATGCTGACAACGCTCAGTCTACACTGGCTGGCGCGGCCGCATCTGTTCGGCTGGCTTCTCGCCGTTGTGAGTTTACTCTTCCTGGAGCGTAGCGGCCCTCGATTCCGCTTCCTGCATGGGCTCTGTTTCTTTGTTGGCGGCGTAGTCTGGGCCAATCTGCACGCAAGTTTTTTTCTGCTTCCGTTCTTCTCTCTGCTCTACGCGGCGGGCGCATTGTTGAGGCGCGCGGTTTGGGGCGATTGCGAACGCACGCCGGCATCGTTTTTCCTGTATGCCGCTCTGCTTTCGCTTGCCGGGTCGTTCGTGAACCCGTACGGCTGGTACCTTCATGAGCACGTGATTTCCTACCTGGGTAACCCTGAGCTGCTCTCCCGCGTCGGTGAGTTTCAAAGCTTCAATTTCCACGTGGAAGGGGCGGGGCAGGTTGTCTTGACCTTAGTACTGGCAGTCATGTGCGCACCGCTCACTTTGGCGCGGAAACGGCCGGAGCATTTCCTGTTGTGCTGCGCGTTGAGCGTCATGGCGCTGCGATCGGCGCGGGTGCTCCCGCTGGTGGCGCTGCTGCTGCTTCCCATTGCGAATGCGGCCTTCACGGACGCGCTGCGTAAAGCTCGCGTCGGCGAAAAGCTTCGTCAGGCGCTGGATTCCTCGCTCGCTTACACCGATCGGCTGAGAATTCTGGATTCCCAATTCGCGGGATACGCCACGGCTCTCGCGGTCTTCCTGCTGGCATCCGTGCTGCTGAGCACTCCTTCCATCGCCGCGCAAACCGGTTTCCCCGCAAAAGAGTTTCCGGTGCAGGCATCCGCCGCCGTGGAAGCGCTGCCGGAGAGCGCGCGCATTCTTGCTCCCGATAAATTCGGCGGATATCTGATCTACCGCTTTCGCGGAAAGCGGAAAGTTTTCTTTGATGGGCGCAGTGATTTTTACGGCGCTGAGTTCATGAAGCAGTACATTCGCCTGGTGGAGTCGCGGCCAGGCTGGCTGGAGCAGGTGGAGCGCATTGGGTTCACGCACGCGCTGCTTCCAAACAACTATTCGCTGGTAGCCGGCTTGCAGCAGGCCGGTTGGGTGGTCATCTATCGCGATGGCACGGCGACGCTGCTACGGAGGAATTGACATGGGAACTCTGGATCGGCAGAAAATCTTCCTGATCTTCGGCGTCGCACTGGTGATGGCGCTCCTCATGAGTCTCTTCGTCTATAACCGGGCTGTTGCTCCGAAGACCGAAAAGATGGTCAACGTAGTGGCCGCCGCCCGCGACATGGCCGCCGGAACCCGTCTGAAAAAACCGGATCTGAAATTGGTGGCCATCGCGGCAAAGAATGCGCCCCGCAATGCGTTGGCCGACATGAACGTTGGCATCGACCGGATCTTGATGTTCCCGGTAAACCTGAACGAACCCATCATTGTTAACAAGATCAGCACGCAAGGCGGAGTGGAGGGTCTGGCCGCGACCATCGAGCCCGGCACACGAGCGGTCTCCGTGCCCATTACCGACTCCAGCGGCGCGGGCGGCCTCATCCAGCCGCGTTCTCACGTGGACGTTCTTTTCACTCGCACCGGCTCTATGAATGAAGCCGTGACCACCGTGCTGCTGCAGAACATCACCGTCATGGGGTTAGGCCGTACGACGGAAGCAGCTTCCGTTCAAGCAACGCCCGGACAAGCCGCGGCTCCTTCTTCCACGGCCGCGCGTGCCGCCACACTTCTGGTGACTCCGGACCAGGCCGCG
>JACPVQ010000193.1 GCA_016191645.1 Candidatus Solibacter usitatus | reverse complement strand
GGGCAAAGAAAGGCGAAAAGTAGAAGGCTTCCGGCGGTTCGCATAACGTGCTTGTTCGTAGAGTTATCGGCACTTTGGTGTGCGCTTCTATATGGAACTTACGCTGCGGAAGTTTGCCTTTAGAACTCGACGTTGCGGTAGATCTGCCGCATGCTGAGAGAACAGCCGAGGCTGGCAAATTGCACGGTTGCGTCGAGGCCCCTGATGTCCATGATGATCCAGGTTCCATCATCCTGACGCCGGTACATCTCAACCAGCGGCTCGGTTTGCGAAACGATCACGAACTCGCGGACGGACGGGATGGATCGATAGTGGGTCGATTTGAAACCGCGGTCGCGGTCTTCCGTGCTTTCCGAAAGAACTTCGAAGATCAGCACGGGATTGGTGACCGTGTCCTTTTCGCCATCGGCGAATTCGGGTTTTCCGCAAATCACCATTACGTCGGGGTATGTGTAAAGGCCGCTGGAGCTAACGCGAAGTCTCAATCCTTCGGCAAACACCGCACAATGTCTATCCTCAAGGGCAGAATACAACCGGCCGGAGATGTTCATTGCGATGACGTGGTGCGGGTACGTCCCTCCCGACATGGCGAACATTTCTCCGCGGAAATACTCGCTCTTCGTCGCGGCTTTACGCTCAATGGCGAGATACTCTTCCTCGGTTAGAAGCGGAACGCTTTGTGATGCCATATTTAGAACTCAACGTTGAGGTAGATCTCGCTCATTGAGAGCGCACAATTGACGCTTTCTAGTGGAACAGTGGCGTCGATGCCCTTGATCTCGATCAGAAGCCAGTTGCTATCCGTTTGCCGCCTGTAAATCTCGACCAGCGGCTCTGTTTGCGAAACCATGACAAATTCACGGACGGACGGGATGGCCCGGTAGTGGGTGGACTTGAAGCTGCGATCATGATGCTCGGTACTGGGCGAAAGTACTTCGAAAAGCAGCACCGGGTTGACCAGCGTGTCTTTCTCACCGTCGACGAACTGCGGTGTTCCACAAACCACCATCACGTCGGGGTATGTGTAGAGCCCGCTGGAAGCAACCCGCAGACGAACCGCATCGGAGAACACCATGCACTTCTTGCGCAAGGCCGATCGCAATTCCCCTCCAATGTTCATCGGAATAAGGCCATGCTTGTACGTTCCCCCTGACATGGCGAACATCTCCCCGCGGAAATACTCGCTCTTCATCGCGGCCTTACGCTCGATGGCGAGATACTCTTCCTCGGTTAGAAGTGGAACGCTTTGTGATGCCATGTTTAGAACTCAATGTTCAGGTAGATCTCGTCCATCGCGATGGAACAATCGACGCTTTCAAGCCGCACGGTGGCGTCAAGACCTCGGATATTGATCAATAGCCAATTGTCGCCCTCTTGGCGCCTGTAGACTTCCACTCTAGGTTCGGTTTGCGAAACCATCACGAACTCCCGAACAGACGGAATCTTCTGGTAATGCTCCAGTTTGAAGCCGCGATCATGGGCCTCTGTGCTTGTAGAAAGCACTTCGAAGATGAGCACGGGATTCACCAGGGTATCCTTTACCCCATCGACAAATTCCGGCTTTCCGCAGACAACCATGACATCCGGATAGGTGTAGAGGCCGCTGGTGCTCACGCGCAACCGCATTGCCTCGGTCAGCACCCTGCAGTGCTTTGTACGCAAAAGAGAACGCAATTCGCCAACAATGTTCGTGGAGAGGCTCGCATGGGAAAACGATCCCCCCGACATGGCGAACATCTCCCCGCGGAAATACTCGCTCTTCGTCTCAGCCTTACGCTCGATGGCGAGATACTCTTCCTCAGTCAAAAACGTAGTGCTCTGGGAAGCCATGCTTGACCAACAGTATACCGCCGCATGATGATGAGGGCATGAATCGACGGGCTTTTCTCACTGGTTTGGCGGCATCGGCCGCCGCGCAGCGCACCTCGAAGCCGATGAACATCGTGCTGATTCTCGCCGACGATCTTGGCTGGACCGACCTCGGCTGCTACGGGGCAGACTTGCACGAAACGCCAAACCTCGACCGCCTTGCCAAAGAAGGCGTGCGATTCACCGACGCCCATTCCGCCTCGCCTGTCTGCTCGCCGACGCGTGCCGCCATCATGACCGGCAAGCACCCGGCGCGGCTGAAGATCACGATCTGGCGCGAGGGGTCGCTGCGAACCGGTGCGAATGCAAGGTTGGTCCAGGCCGAATCGAAACCCAATCTCGCGCATGAAGAAACCACCATCGCCGAAGTGTTGCAGTCGCGCGGATACATGACCGGTATTGTCGGCAAATGGCATTTGGGCGATGGCGATTTCTATCCCGAAACACAAGGCTTCGACATCAACATCGGCGGAACGCATTGGGGCGCGCCGGAAACCTACTTCTATCCATACCGCGGAGAAAAGGCGTTCCGTGAATTTCGTTACATGCCCGGCCTGTTCGGCGGCAAGAAGGGTGAATACCTCACCGACCGCCTTACAGATGAAGCCCTGCGCGTGATCGATCTTGCCGGCAATCAGCCGTTCTTCCTCTACCTGGCGCATCATTCGCCGCATACCCCCATCGAGGCTAAGCCGGAACTGATCGATCACTACAAAAAGAAGCTCAAGCCCGGAATGAATCATCAAAACGCCACCTACGCCGCCATGGTGCACAGCCTCGACGAAAGTGTCGGCCGTGTGCTGAAGCACCTGGAGTTGCGAGGTCACGCGAGCAACACCGCCGTCATCTTCATGTCCGATAACGGCGGCTTCATTGGCCGGGCTCAAAACCAGGTGGTCACGAACAATGCGCCACTCCGCTCCGGCAAAGGGTCGGTTTACGAAGGCGGCGTGCGCGTTCCGTTGATCATTCGGGCTCCGGGCGCGGCGCGCGGCAAGGAGTGCAACGTTCCTGTCATCGCCAGCGATCTGTTCGCAACTATTCAGGAACTCGCCGGAGCGACAGGCCCGTCGCACGATGGGCTCAGCCTGACGCCGTTGTTGAAAAACCCGCAAGGAAAACTATCGCGCAGCGAAATGTTTTTTCACTACCCGCACTACTACGCCACCACGACTCCTGTCAGCGCCATCCGTGACGGCGATTGGAAGCTGGTCCATTATTACGAGGACGACAAAGTGGAACTCTACAATCTTGCGAGCGACTTTGGAGAGAAGACAGATCTTTCCAAGGTCGAAACCGCGCGCCGCGATCGCATGCTAACCCGTCTGAACGAATGGCTTCGTGAGGCAGGCGCGAATTTCCCCCGGAAACCGTAACCTGCAGGCGGCGCGAAAACGCCGTAAAATAGTGATGATGCAATCGCGAGGGGCTGGTGTGTTTGTGTGTCTGGCGTGTGCTTGCGCAGCGTTCTCACAAGTCCGATCCTTGCCACCGAAGAAGGCCGTTTCCGTCTTTGATCAATCGGTAAAGCCTTTCCTAGCAAAGACTTGCATTCCTTGTCACAGTGAACGCGCGCATTTGGGAAACCTCAACATGGAGCCGTTTCTCGCTGCCTCCACGCTCGTTTCCCACCGCGAAGCCTGGGAGACCATCGAGCGGCGCATGAAGAATGGCGAGATGCCGCCTGCCAACACGCCGCAGCCCAGCCGCGCAGCCATGGAGAACGTTCTCAAAGTCATCAACGGTGAATTCGCCAGAGCCGATAGATTGGTGAAGCCCGATCCCGGCCGGATTACGGCTCGCAGACTGAATCGCGCCGAGTATACCAACACAGTTCGCGATCTGTTGGGCGTCACCTTCCGCGCTGAAGACGAATTTCCTGTCGATGATTCCGGCTACGGTTTCGACACCATCGGCGACGTGCTCAGCATCTCGCCCGCGCTGATGGAAAAATATTTTGCCGCCGCCGAGAAGATCGCATCGAAAGCGATTGGCGGCGACCCGCTGCCCAGGCCCGCCCTGTACGAACAGAAGCGGCAGGGGTTCGAGCGCGGGTCCAACCGGGCCAATGGAATTGAGTTCACGCAGAACCTGGATTTCGACGGCGATTACGATATCCGCGTCTGGATTACCGGCAGCCGCGGAGATGATTCCAAACCGGCTCCAGTCAACATTTGGGTGGACGGAAAACTTGCGCACACCGTCACCATCGATACGCGCACGACGAAGATCACGAAGATCGCCAACATGGCCCAGCGCAGTTCGGAAGAGTTTCGTATCCACCTGCCCGAAGGAGCGCATACCATTCGCGCGCTTCTGACGCCGGACGCTTCCGCTCCGCCGCCTGCCCAACCTCCAACCGGCGGCCAGCGGCTGTTCATGGTGGCGGAGATGATCGACATCCGCGGCCCGTTTCCGTCGAAAATCGAGCGGCCCACGCGGAAGCAGATTCTGACTTGCGACGCCTCCACCGGCGTAGCCTGCGTGGAAAAGATTGTGGCTCCGCTCGCCCGTCGCGCATACCGGCGGCCCGTAACGAAGGACGAGATTGCGAAACTGGTGAAGGTGTGGCAAAAAGCAACGCAGACCGGCTACACCGCCGATCAGGGAATTCAATTCGCCATTCAGGCGATTCTGGTCTCACCCCAATTTCTCTACCGCGTCGAACGAAACAACACCGCCGCCGTTTCCGATCTCGAACTCGCTTCGCGCCTCAGCTATTTTTTATGGAGTTCCACGCCTGATGAGGAATTGCTGCGGGCCGCCGAAGCCGGCAAGCTGCGCGGTTCACTCGATGCACAGATCAAGCGCATGCTGGCAGATCCGAAATCGGAGGCGTTGTCCTTCAACTTCGCCGGACAGTGGCTGGAAACGCGCAATCTGGATGCGGTCAAGCCCGATCCAAAAAAATTCCCCGAATGGGGCCCGGAATTGAAAGAGGCGATGAAAACGGAGACGCGCCTGTTCTTCGCCAACGCCGTGAAGGACAACCGTCCCGTTTCCGATTTTCTGGATGCGCGCTATACCTTCCTCAATGAGCGGTTGGCGAAGCACTACGGCATCGACGGCGTGCAAGGACCGGAGTTCCGCCGCGTCGACTTGAAAACGCCGGAGCGCGGCGGCATTCTCACACACGCCAGCGTGCTCACCGTGTCCAGTTATCCCACGCGGACTTCGCCGGTCTTGCGCGGCAAGTACGTGCTGGAGAATATTCTCGGCACTCCGCCGCCGCCGCCGCCCGCCGATGTTCCGCCCCTGGATGAAGAGGCTGTGGGCAGCAAAGGATCGCAGCGGCAGCAACTGGAATTGCATCGCTCCAACGCCGTCTGCGCCTCCTGCCATGCGCGCATGGACGTGCTCGGCTTCGGGCTGGAGAACTACGACGCCACGGGCAAGTGGCGTACCAAGGATGGCAATTTCCCATTGGATGTGAGCGGAGTGTTCCCCGGAGGCAAGTCGTTCGACACGCCCACCGAAATGATGGCAATTCTGCGCGCGGATCTGCCTGAGTTCTCGCGTTGCCTGACGGAAAAACTGTTGACATATTCGTTGGGGCGGGGCCTGGAACGCTACGACCGCCGCACGGTGGAAGAGATCAACCGCAAAGTAGCGGCATCGGGCTACCGCCTGCAATCGCTGATCGCGGAAATTGTGCGAAGCCTGCCGTTTCAGGCGCGAAGAGTCGAAAGCAATAAAGAGGTGGCTGCAAAATGATCATCACAGGAAAAACGTTGAACCGCCGATGGATGCTGCGCGGAATGGGCGCGGCGATTGGGCTTCCGTTTCTCGATGCCATGGTCCCCGCGATGGCCTCCGCCGCCTCACAAGGCAAACCTCCTTTGCGCGCCGCCTGGGTCTACGTGCCCAACGGCGTCATCATGAGCGATTTCACGCCGCCTAAAGACGGCCCGCTCACCACGTTTCCGCGCATTCTGAAACCGGTGGAGAGGCACAAAGACGACCTGCTGGTGCTGTCCAACCTCACGCAGAACTACGGACGAGCCTTGCTCGACGGCCCCGGCGATCATGGCCGCGCCGCCGCGAATTATCTAACCGGCGTCCATGTGTATAAAACCGCGGGCGCGGACATCAAGCTGAGCGTCTCCGTGGATCAGATGGCCGCCAAGCAGGTGGGCGCGCAGACCAAACTGCCGTCGCTTGAGATTGGAATGGACGATGGAAGGCAGGCCGGCAATTGCGATTCCGGCTACTCCTGTGCGTACACAAACAATCTGGCGTGGCGCAGCGAAACGCAGCCCCTTCCCGCCATCTCCGATCCGCGCGGAATCTTTGAGCGTCTCTTTGGAGCGCACACTTCGGAAACTCCCGCCGCGCGCGCGCGCCGTTTGCAGATGAAGCAGAGCATCATCGACCTGGTGACGGACGATACAAAGAAGCTGCAAACCAATCTGGGAACAACCGACAAACGCAAACTCGACGAGTATCTCTATTCCGTCCGCGAGATTGAAAAATCGATCCAGCGCGCGGAAAAGGAAAATGCCGACGTCGACCCGAAGATGGATAAACCGTACGGCGTGCCCGCCGACTTCGGCGATTACTTTCGCCTCATGGCCGACATGGTCGCCGTGGCCTTCCAGGCCGATCTGACGAGGATCGTGACCATGATGGTGGGACGCGAAGGATCGCAGCGCACCTACCGCGAGATCGGAATCGCGGACAGCCATCACAACCTGACCCATCATCAGAACGACGCTTCGATGATTGATAAGGTGGCGCAGATCAATACCTATCACGTCGATCTGTTCGCACAGTTCGTCGACCGGATGAAAGCGTCGAAAGAGGGGACCGCAACGGTTCTCGACAACTCCATGCTCATGTATGGCGGGGGACTGTCGGACGGCAACGGCCACACGCACCATCATTTGCCGCTGCTGGTGGCCGGACGCGCCGGCGGCGCATTCAAGCCTGGACGCCACATCACCTATCGTAAAGAGACTCCGCTCAACAATTACTATGTGACTCTACTCGGCCACATGGGAATGAACACCGAACACTTCGGCGATTCTACCGGCAAGCTCGACGGCTTGTCAATCTAACCTGCACGGCATCTCTGCACTACTACGCCCAGGTGCAATCGAAATCGCTAATCGTCCAATAGCGCGAGCCAGACGTTGGCTTCGGTGTTGACCACACTAAAGTAGATCTGCCGGTCGTCCTTGCTTATGGCGAAGCCGCGCCGGGCGACCACCTGTGGCGCGATTGAGAAAATCTGACGCGTCTCATGCGTGGCGCTGTCGACCATGTGGATGTTGCCGTTATGCAGGAATAAGAGCCGGCGATTGTCGCTGAGCCAGACTGGGTCGGCACCGTATTCGGTTATTTTCTCGAAGCGCGCGGCACCCAAATCGTACAGCACCAGCCCCTCGTAGGAGCCGTCCTTCCTTTGAACGAACCCCGCCAGACGCTTGCCGTCCGGCGACCAGTTCCAAGCCGAAAAGATTTCGCCGCCGCCGGAGTATTGGAGGGATTTCGGTTGCTGTGACTTCCAGTCGCGCCGCAAATCCAGCAAGTAGGAGCCACTGCCGAAAATCGTGTACGCCAGTTGCGTACCAGAGGGATCATAGACGGGCCAAGTCACGTTCAACCCGGTATGGAAGGTGACCTGTTGCAGCCCGTTTCCATCTCGATCCACAGTGGAGATCTCCCGGTTGCCAGAAGCGTTCGAGAATAGCGCGAGCCGCCTTCCATCCGGCGACCAACGCGATCCGCGTGCCCCAATCCGTCCGCTTGTCAACTGCTTCAGATGGCTGCCATCCACGTTCATTACGAAAATCGCCTCATTGGGGCCCGATGAATTAAAGGCCAGCCAATCGTTATCCGGCGATAACGAAGGCCGTTCCGCCCTGTTCTCAGGAGATGTAACCGGCTTAGCTTCTCCGAGCACTTTCGCGACGGTAGGATCAAACGACACCCGGTTTACTGTCGCGAAAAACGATTGCCGCGAAAAAGCGAGGCGCTGTTTGTCGGTGGAAAAGCTCAGCATGCCGCTGTAGGCCGAAGGAGTCGTAACGGGCTCCGGGGATCCGGTCACTCTTCCCGTGCTCTCATGAATCGCGACACGCCACAGGTTCATCGAACTGCCGCGATTACTGGCGAAGTAGAGTTTAGCTCCGTCCGGTGACCAGGCGGGACTCCAATCGATAAACTCATCCTGCGTCACCCGGATGGGCAACCCGCCTTGAGCGGGAATGGTCCAAATATCGCGCTGGCCGCGCTTGTCGATAGCCCAATAGGCGATGCGCTGGCCATGTGGCGACCAGTGCGGTTGCACGCCGTCGATTTCCCCCAATGTCCATTGCTTGCCCGTAACAAGATCGGCAACCCACAAACGGCTGAGTGGATTGGAGCGGTCTTCGGGACGCGCAATTCCTTCTTCGGCGAACACGATTTGACGGCCGTTAGGCGACCAGGCAGGATTGTAGCCAAACTTCGCCACTTGACGGAGTCCTCCGCCGGCACGGCTCATCACGAAAATGCCGCCTCCCGCCCGGGTCGAACGGAAGGCGATGGACTGTCCATCAGGCGAGAAGGCTGGCTGCGTATCATCCGCAGTGGAATCCTGCGTGAGTTTGATCTTTTCCTGATCTTCGATCCTCTGGAGATATATGTCCCAGTTCCCGGAAATGCTGCTGGCGTACGCAATGTATTTTCCGTCAGGCGAGAGACTGGGAAACAAGTCCGGCCCGGTGCCGTCCGTCAGTTGCGCGAATGCAGTGCGGTTTGGTACGGCAGCGGACCGAAAAACTCCGCTCCAACGCAATGCAGAGACACAGAGCAGGACGCCTAGCAGGAACAAGCCGGCGAACAAATGAATCGTATTACGGGGGAGGCGCTGCGGCGCAATAGTGGTTTGATGCACCCCGGTCACAAGGTCGGCCTTCAGGTCTTCCAGCAACAGCTTAATGTCGTCCATATGCTGCACCCGCCGGCTGCGGTCTTTTCGCAGGCAAAGTTGGATTACTTTTCTCAGGTCGTACGGCGTCTCAGGCGCGATATCGTGGAGAGGCGTCGGTTCTTTATTCAGGACGGCAGCCAATACGGAGACAACGGTATCGCCGGAAAATGCGCTCTTGCCTGTAAGCATCTCGTACAATACCGTTCCGAATGAGAACATGTCGGTCCTGCTATCGACCTTCTGACCCTCGGCCTGCTCCGGCGACATGTAATGCGGCGTGCCCATGATCGCACCCTCCACCGATTTCGGTCGTGCCAGCACCGTCTTGTCGTTAGGTCCTGTCTCTGTCAGGTCAGTCAGCTTGGCGAGGCCGAAGTCCAGCACTTTCGCCCGCCCTTCTTTGTCCACCATGATGTTCGACGGCTTCAGGTCGCGATGCGTGATTCCCGCCGCATGCGCTTTCGACAACGCGTCGGCCACTTGAACGGCAATGGACACAGCGTCCTTTAAGCGCATGCCGTTGCGCGGAACCAGGTCTTCCAGCGTCTTGCCATCGATGAACTCCATGGCGATGTAGTCCGCGCCTTGGTCCTTGTCGATGTCGTAGATGGTGACGATGTTGGGATGATTCAGCGCCGAAGCCGCCTTGGCCTCTTGCACGAAGCGCCGCTTACGCTCCAAATCGTGAACCTTATCCGCGGGGAGAATCTTGATGGCGACGGGCCGGTCCAGATGCGTGTCGAAGGCTTTGTAGACCACGCCCATCCCGCCTTCGCCGAGTTTCTCCTGCAGCCGGTAGTGGCCCAGCATCTCCGGCTTTGTCATGAATGAAGGAATTCTACCAAAGCCTGCCCCCACGAAGGTACAATCGGAATCATGTTCGTGCAACCTGTGTGGAATTTCGAGCAGGAGCCCATGCCTCCCGACGCCGACGAGACGGAAGTGAATCTGCGCGCCTACCTCGACCGCATGACCGACGAGAAGATGTCGAAGTACCGTGCGGAGTGGACCGATGAAGAGGTGATCGCATGGGACGGAAATTTTCGCGACGATGGCAATCTAATGCTCATCTGCTCGGAGCGCGACATCGACGTTGGCGCCTATCGGGTGGCGCTGGAAGAGTGCATTCGCTACCGGGACCGTGTGCGGGGTGTCATGGAGCAGCCCACCGGTCGATGACATCTTGCAACTCCTCCGGTGAAACGGGCTTCGTCAGGTAATCCTGCATCCCCGCCTCCATGCACCGTTCGCGATCGCCTTGCATCGCGCTGGCGGTCAGGGCGATGATCGGTGGGCAAGCCGTGTCTTTCAAACGGCTCTGGATTTCTCGCGTCGCGTCGTAACCGTCCATCACAGGCATCTGGCAATCCATCAGGATGAGATCGTAGGCGCAGGCCGAGGCCGCTTCCACAGCCTCCGCGCCTGTCGAAACGGCGTCCACCTTGTGGCCGAGTCGCGTCAGCAGGGCGATGGCCACTTTTTGATTGACCTTGTTATCTTCGGCCACCAGAATGTGGCGGGCCGCCGCGGTCCGCGCAATGGCGGCAATCGCCGGCTTCGTTTTACCTTTCGCGGGCTCGCACTCCAACATCGGAAGCGTAAACCAGAATGCGGAGCCTTTTCCCGGAGTGGAGTTAACTCCAATCGCTCCGTCCATCAATTGCACCAGCCGCTTGCAAATGGAAAGGCCCAGGCCGGTTCCACCGAACTTGCGGCTGGTTGTTGCGTCGGCCTGTACAAAGGGGTCAAACACGCTAGTGAGATTGGCGGGAGCGATTCCAATGCCGGTGTCGGAAATCTCGAACACGAGCGTCGTTCCGTCCCTCCGAACCGCCGTTGTGACGGCTCCTCTCGTTGTGAATTTCACGGCGTTGCCGGCAAGGTTGATGAGGACCTGCCGCAGCCGCAGCGGGTCCAGTTTCACCCACTCCGGAACATCAGCCGACACGTCGATTTCAAAACGCAGCCCCTTATGTTCCGCCGCAAAACGCGGGATTTCCAGCGAACTGGACACAACATCGCGCAGACAATGGGCTGTTTTTTCCACTGTCAACACTCCTGCTTCAATCTTGGAGAAGTCGAGGATGTCGTTGATCACACCAAGCAATGAACTGGAACTCTCTAGAATCTGCGCTGTCGATTCCCGGACACCGTCCGGCACATCTTCCTCCGCTAGCAGCCGCGCCAAACCCACAATTCCGCTGATGGGCGTGCGGATTTCGTGGCTCATGTTGGCAAGGAATTCGGATTTTGCACGGTTGGCGTGTTCGGTCACATTGAACACCATCCATTTGGAGAAAATGGTGGCCATCGTCCCGTCCCTGGCCAGGTTCACAATCTCATTCCGAATCTGGTCTGCCCATCTGGCGGCTTCGAGAGTCGACCCCACACCCAGAGATATGCTGGAATTCGCGATCGTCGTTATTCGTAAATCCAACCCCACACACGCCGGCGGCAGTTCCTGAAGAACTGACTGCACCCCGCGCGTTTCAAAAAGGACTGCCACCATCTCGCCCTTGCACATAGACTCCACCGCCTGGGTCCGGCTGCCTTTCGCTACGGGGCGGACGGTGCTGAGCATATGCTCGAATTCAGGTAGAAAATTGACCACCGCAATTTCCCGGCCCTTGATATCGTCAAGCCCGCCGACGGAGTTTCGCCGCAATGAGATGAGATAGAGCCAGGTCTGCATCCATTTATCCGTTACGTGCACCCGTGGGTCCCGCTGCGCCCCAAGGTCCGCCGTCAACGGCCACAAATCCACTTCTCCCCTCGCCAGCGTCGGATAAGGCCGTGGCGCGGGCTGCATCTCCACCAACGTAATCGGAATGCCCTTCCTTCTGGCCGCCTCCATTACAATCTCCACGGCAATGCCTCCCCATTGGGCATTTACGCTCTTTAATTTGTACACAGGGACGCCAAGGCGCAGCGGTCTGGCCGGTGGGGACGGATCACGATGTACACGATAAGCAGTTAATAGGGCAGCGCCAAGAAGAATTGCACACCCGGCAATGATGTAGCTGCTTCGTTTCCACATAGGCAACTGCCTACCATATCGCACAAATTGCTTCTCATGGGACGCGCCAGGCCATCAGCCGCCGATACTGTGAGCCTTCCATTTCATGGGGGGAGCGGCCCACTTATCGATGGTGGACTGCAGCTCTTCCAGTGACACCGGCTTCGTCAGGTAATCCTGCATTCCTGATTGAAGGCAGCGTTCACGGTCGCCTTGCATCGCGCTGGCTGTGAGGGCGACGATCGGCGGACATCGCGTGTTCTTCAAGCGGCTCTGAATTTCTCGCGACGCGTCGTAACCATCCATCACAGGCATCTGGCAATCCATCAGGATCAGGTCATAGGCGCAGGCCGCGGCCGCTTCCACGGCCTCCGCGCCTGTCGAGACGGCGTCCACGCTGTGGCCGAGCCGAGTCAACAAAGCGACCGCCACCTTCTGGTTGATGCGGTTGTCCTCGGCGACCAGAATGTGCCGGGCCGTGGTGGGCCGCAAACTCGCCGCGACAGGCGCTTCCGGTTTTCTCGCCGCGGGCTCGAACTCGATGAGAGGAAGAGCAAACCAAAATGTGGACCCTTTGCCGATTGTGGATTTAACGCCAAGCTCCCCGTCCATTAACTGCACCAACCGCCTGCAAATGGAAAGGCCCAGACCCGTTCCACCGAACTTGCGGCTCGTGGACGCGTCGGCCTGTACAAATGGGTCAAAGACCTGCGATCGATTCGCGGGATCGATTCCGATGCCGGTGTCGGCGATCTCAAACCGCAGCTGCGTTTCGACGCGCCGAACGGATATCGCGACGGATCCATTAGCAGTGAATTTCACTGCGTTTCCGGCGAGGTTAATGAGGACCTGCCGCAGCCGCAGCGGATCCAGTTGAACCCACTCCGGAACATCGGGCTCGACTACGATTTCAAAGCGCAAACCCTTGCGTTCCGCCGCGAAGCGCGAAATCTCCAGCGAGCTGACCACGACATCGTGAAGAGAAATGCCCTTTTTCTCCACTTTCAGCATTCCCGCTTCAATTTTGGAGAAGTCGAGAATGTCGTTGATCACGCCAAGCAGCGCCTCCGAACTTTCCAGAATCTGCGCCGCCGTTTCGCGGGTGCCGGCTGGTTGGTCTTCCTGCGCCAGAAGCCACGCCAACCCCACGATGCCGCTGATAGGAGTTCGGATTTCGTGGCTCATGTTGGCAAGGAATTCGGATTTCGCGCGGTTGGCGCGCTCCGCCACCCTCTGCGCGGACCTGACTTGCCGCACCTGCCAAGCCGTGACCAGGAACAGTATAAACAGCGCTGCCATGCCGCCAAACTGGTAATAGCCTCGCCGCCGAGCGTTGGACAACTCCTGAAGCGCCTCCACCTCTTTCGATGTGATCACCATCCATTTGGAGAAGATGGCGGTTAGTGTGCCGTCACGAGCCATCTCGCCAATTCCATTCCTGATTACGTCAGCCCACCTGGTTGATTCGAGTGTCGAGCCGACGCCAAGCGACAAGCTGGAATCTGGAATTGGCGAAACATACAATCGCAGCCCGACACAAGAAGGCGGTCTATTAAACAAGGCTGCCTGAACGCTGCGCGTTTCCAGGATGCCCGCCGCCACATTTCCGGTACAGACAGCCTCAAACACCTCGTCTCGTTTCTTCTTGATTGACGTCTTAACGCCGCCCAGCTTGCTCAGGAATTCAGACGTTTCCGGTATCGCGACCGTCCCACCCTTGATGTCTTCCAATTTCACAATGGAACTTTTCTGCAAGGCAATGAGATAGTGCCACGTCTGCATCCATTTCTCGGTCACGTAGATTCTTCTGTCTTGTTGCGCTCCCGCGTCCAGCATCAAAGGCCACAAATCGACTTCGCCGCGCGCGACAAGAGAGTCTGGCCTCCCGTTTTCCGGCTTGGCCTCCACCAGTTCCAGGGGAATGTTTCTCCGTCGTGCCGCTTCCGTCACCACTTCCAGGGCAATGCCCTCCCATTGTCCGGTTTCACTTTTAACGGTATACGGTGGGTTGTGGTTTACTCCAAGCCGCAACGGCCTGCGAGGAGGGGCGGGATCGACAAACGCGCGATAGGCAACAGACGCCGTGCCCAACAGAACTGCACAGCCGGCAAGGACGTAACTGTTGCGCACTCTCACGTGCCTAAGATACCGCAACCTAAGGAGCAATTCGTTTGGCCAAAGCCGTGGCAGCGGCCGGGCTTGGAGTAATTAAGAGAATGGTGTCATCCCCGGCGATAGTCCCCACAACATCGGGCCAATCGGCTTGATCGAATGCCACCGCGACCGGGCTGGCGCTTCCGGGGGAAGTTTTCAACACCACTTGATTCATCGCCACGCGAACGCTGAGCACGAACTCGGAGACCATTTGACGGACGTCGGGAGCGGGCTGCGCCGCATCCAACGCGTGATAGCCTTGTGGAGTTTTCACCAGACCGAGCTCGCGGATGTCGCGAGAGAGAGTGACTTGGGTCGCTTCAATGCCCGCGGCCCGCAGCGCGGTGGCAAGCTGCTGCTGCGTGTGCAAATGACGGCTTCGAACCAGCTTCAGAATCTCCTGCTGCCGTCGAAGCTTGAGCATTTCCTATTCCTTCATCTCAGCGAGGCGCTTGTAAGCTTCCTCCAGCGCCAACGCAACCATGCGCGGTCCCGTGCCGCCGAAGATCTCTCGCGTCTTGATTCCTTCGCGCGGATTCAGCAGCGCGGCCATCTCCGCTGTGAATGCCGGATGGAAAGCGGTCAGTTCCGCGCCAGTCCAGTCCAATGCGCTCTTACCTGCGCGGACGCTCTCCAATACCATCTGCCCCACGACCTTATGAGCCTGGTGAAACGGCATTCCATTGCGAGCCAGGGCGTCGGCAAGATCAGTTGCCACGGCCCAACTCCGTTCCGCAGCCAGCTTCGGGACGTCCGGCTTCAGCACCGCCGTGCTCACGGTTACGCGCGCCATTTCCAACGAACCGATCAATTGCGACACGACATCGAAGAGCGGTTCCTTGTCCTCCTGCATGTCGCGGTTGTAGGTCATGGGCAGACCCTTCATTGTCACCAGCAGAGCCATGTAGGAACCGAAGACGCGGCCCGCCTTGCCGCGAATAAGTTCCAACGAATCCGGATTGCGCTTCTGCGGCATCATGCTGCTGCCGCTGGTGACGCCGTCGCCCAAATCCATCCATCCGTACTCTTCGCCTGTATAGAGAATCCAGTCCTCCGCCAGCCGGCTGAGATGCAGAAAGATCAGATTGGCAGCGTGTTCGAAATCCAACAGGAAGTCTCGATCGCCGGAAACGTCCATCGAATTGCGAGTAATCGCGTCGAAGCCTAGTTCCGTTGCGACGGCGGCCCGGTCAATCGGAAATCCGCTTCCGGCCATTGCGCCGGAACCGAGCGGCATCACGTTCGCTCTCCGGCGCGCCTCCCCCAACCGTTCCCAATCGCGCGCGAACATTTCGAAGTAGGCCAGAATATAGTGCGGCCACAGCACCGGTTGCGCGCGGCGCGTGTGCGTATAGCCGGGAATGATCGCTTCGGGGTAGCGCGAGGCAAGCGCCAGCAGTTCCTCCATGAGGCCCGTCAAATGCTGTTTGGCGTCATCGATTCGCTCGCGCAGCCACAGCCGCACGTCGAGCGAAACCTGATCGTTGCGGCTGCGGCCTGTGTGGATCTTGTCCGCTAAGTCCGCACCGGCGCGTTCCTTCAACTTCCGGATGACGACCGTGTGGACATCCTCTTCTTCCGCATTGTCGAAAAAAACCGCGGCGGCGGCTTCCTTCCGCATCTGCTCCAGGGCGCTTGTCAACACGGCAAGTTCTTCCGCGTTCAAGATGCCGATCTTATGCAATCCTCGCGCGTGCGCCAGCGATCCGCGCAAATCGGCATCCACCAGGATTCTGTCGAAATCGAGAGACCGGCCAAAGCGGTCGAAGACCTCGGAGGGTCCACCTTCGAAACGTCCGCCCCAAAGTTTCATGGTTATTGCAACAGCATTAAGAGCAGAGCCTTCTGCGCATGCAGCCGGTTTTCCGCCTGATCGAACACGGCAGAAGCCCGGCTCTCAATGACCTCGGGCGCAACTTCCTGGCCGCGCTTCGCAGGCAGGCAGTGCATGAAGATGGCATCTTTCCGCGCGGCCGTCATGATTCTCTCATCCACTTGATAAGGAATCATGGTCGCTTTGCGCCGCTCACTCTCCGCTTCCTGCCCCATGCTGATCCACACGTCGGTGTACACGGCGTGCGCGGCCTGCACCGCCTCCAGCGGATCTTGCGTCAGGACAATCTTCGCCCCGCTTTCCTTGGCAAACTCACACGATTGGCTAACGATCTTCGCGTGCGGCTGGTACGCCGCCGGCGTCGCAATGGAGAAGTCCACTCCCAGACGGCTTGCGTTCAACAGCAGCGAATGGGCGACGTTGTTGCCATCGCCGCAATAAGCAAGCTTCACGCCGCGCAGTTCGCCGAACTTCTCGCGCAAAGTTTGGAAATCCGCCAGCGCCTGGCAAGGATGATACATGTCGCTGAGCGCATTGATCACCGGTACCGCCGACCAGCGCGCCAGATCTTCGATGGTCTGCTGCGAAAACGTTCGCGCGGCAATGGCATGCGTCCAGCGGTCCAGATTGCGGGCTACGTCTTCAATGGGTTCCCGTTCCCCCAACCGCCCTTCCGCAAATACGGAATCGCCGCCCAATTGCTTGATCGCCAGTTCAAACGTCATCCGTGTGCGCAGCGACGGTTTTTCAAACAGCAAAGCGAGATAACGCCCGGCGAGCGCCGTCGCGTAACGCTTCGGATTGGACTTCACCGCGTCGGCCAGATCGAGAATCTCCGTCAACTCGCCGGTCGTCATGTCGAGATCGGAACGCAGATGAGATTGCGCCATCTTCCTTGCCGCTTTATGCATGATGGGTACTGCCATATTCAACGGTGAATGTTTATTCACCTAAATGAATAATTACACATCGCCCCCTCTGGCGCAACCGTTTTTCCTTCTGCCATGCTGGTGTGAGAGCTATGCCCGCCACGATGTTGCCCGGTGTCGAGACCACAAAGGAAACCCAAGGGGTACTGACACCTTTGTTCCACTGCGTGCTGCTGGACGACGACGAGCATTCCTACGACTACGTGGTGGAGATGTTGCAGAAGCTGTTTCTGCTCTCCACCGATGCGGCCTTCCGGCACGCCGTGGAAGTGGACAGTTGCGGGCGTACCATCATCATCACGGCCGAACTGCCAGTGGCGAACTTCGCAAAGGAACAGATTCAGGGATACGGCGCGGATTACCGCATCCCGAAGTGCAAGGGATCGATGACGGCGATTGTCGAACCCGCCGCCGGCGGAACCCCCGCCTAATCTTCTTAGGCTGCGTGATTTTCCTTGGTGCTAGACTCTGAAATCTCGCCAAGCCGCGAAGATTCTCTTTGGTTGCGGCTGTGCTGCTCTGTGGGGCAGGTCTCCAGACCTGCGAGGCGATCTCCAGATCGCCTCTGCCGGAAGTATTTGTATTCTCCGAAGCGGCTGCGATGCAGCCGATGGCCTCTGGCGAGGCCATGCGGGATCTGGAGATCCCGCTGCAGGTCTGGAGACCTGCCCCACACCGCAGCCGAATTCGTCGCAGCGTGCGAAGAACTCGAGGATATTAGTACAAGGAGCGCGAGCGCAACCAATGGGAATCTTCGCAGCTTGGAAAGATTCCAGAGTAGTAGTAC
>JACPVQ010000222.1 GCA_016191645.1 Candidatus Solibacter usitatus | reverse complement strand
TGTATGAGATAGAGGACGAGTAGATTGATTAGATTAATGGTGTCGTTGATACTCATGGAACGGAAATAAATTGACATGGAGGTTTTGGTCATGATCGGGGTTGAGTAGATTTTAAATACCCCATGGCCACCGCAAGACGGTTGATCTCCGCCAATCCACGCGTAATCAGCGCCGCCCGGGCGTTGCTGCCAAGTCCCAGGCCCTGACAGATTCCCGCCGCGATCGCGATGACGTTCTTCAGACTGGCCCCCAGTTCCACTCCCACCGGGTCGGAATTGGTGTATGCCCGAAAAGTCGGACCACTAAGCGCTACTTGCAATGTGCCCGCTAACTGATTGTTAACAGATGCGATAACGACTGCCGCCGGCTCTCCGGCCGCCACTTCGCGGGCGAAGGTCGGCCCTGACAATACGGCGATCCGGCCGGCGGAATCCGGCCCCAAAACCTCCTCGATCACCTGGGACATCCTGAGAAGGCTTCCGTTTTCGATACCCTTGGTCGCGCTGACAATGGAGGCCTCAGTGGAAAGGTGCGGTTTCAGCGAAGCAACCACGGCGCGAACGTGGTGGCTTGGCATCACGGTGAGCACGATGCCGCAGTTTTCCACCGCCGCGCCAATGTCGCATGTTGGCGCGATATTTCCGGGAAGCCGCATCCCCGGAAGGAAGACATCGTTCTCCCGCAAGTCGTGCATGCGTGCGGCGAGATCGGATTCGTAAACCCAGAGTCGAACTTCGGAAAAGCGCGGTGCCAGAACAATGGCGAGCGCTGTGCCCCAGCTTCCGCCGCCGATGATGGCAAGACGGTTGGATCCGGTGTTGGGTTGGGTGTTCAATGGAATGCGCGAAGTTCCTTTGGGCGAACCTCGATCATACTTCGCGCGGGGCCGGAGTGTCTATTTCCCGCCGCCTAGACCGCCAACTTCCCCTTGTACTTCATATCCTGCAGCACGAACTTGGTCTTGATCGTCAGGTGATGGTGCTCTTGGCCAGCCGTTTCCGCGACCCTCAGAGGGAGAAGAAGCGCTATTATCGAGGATGGTGACGGTCCGAATTACAGAAGCCGAACTCGCCCGTGATATTCACGCTGTGCTGGCCAAAGTCCAGGAAGGCGTGGAGGTAATCGTGGAGCTAGACCATCGGCCCGTGGCCGTTATCAAAACGCCGCATGTTTCAGGCCGGAAAATCAGCGAGTGCATCGCGCGGATGCCGGCTGGCTCCACGGCAACCATTGATCCCGACTTCGCGAAGGACGTCGAAGCCGCCATAGCGGCCCACCAGGAGCCGTTGGAGCCGCCCGCTTGGGACTGATGCTGGACTCAACGGCCGTCGTCGCCGCGGAACGTCAGGGCAAGAACGCTCGCCAACTATTAGAAACCGTGGCGCTGGAGGCCGGCGACGAAAGCATCGTCGTTTCTGTTGTGACTGTGCTGGAACTCGCCCACGGCGTTATCCGGGCAAACACAACAGAACGCCGCGAACGACGGCAGCATTTTCTCGACGAACTGCTGGCTGGAGTTCCAATCCAACCAGTGACGGTCCCGATTGCCCTCCGCGCTGGACAGATCGACGGCCGAAGCCAAGCAGAGGGTGTCCGAATTCCGCTATCAGATCTGCTGATTGGAGCAAGCGCACTGGAACTTGGCTACAACGTGGGGACGGCCAACATCCGTCACTTTCATATGATCCCACACCTGATGGTCATTTCCCTTTAGTTCACACAAGTAGTGCGGCTTACGGAGTCCACGTTGTATGAAAATGGTTAGACCGCCAACTTCCCCTTGTACTTCATATCCTGCAGCACGAACTTGGTCTTGATCTCATAAGGCCCGACATTGGCATGGAACGAGGCTTCTTTTTCATCCATGCTCACGGACACCGTCTCTTTCGAGAAGCCGTAGAGCACCGTTCTGCTGCCCTTCATGATCCTGGCGACGCCGGGCTGCGCGGGTGTGCCCGCTTTCAGAGAAAGCCATGCGGAGCCTTTCAAATAGTCCGCCAGTTCTTCGTTGTTCTCCGCGCCGCCGTAACCGCGCAGGCGGCTGAGAGGTACGTTGTCCACGCCGATGACGTAATGGTTGGCGAACTCCTCCGGCAATTTCGAATGAAGCGCGGCGGCGACGGGCGCGGCGCTTTCCCAGCGCACAATCATCTTTGTGGACGCTCCAGCACCGCCGCGTCCACCTCCGCCGCTGGCGGGTGCGCGCCCGCCGCCCATGCCGCCCATCCCGCGGCCGCGTCCACCGGTTCCCATGCCGATGCCGCCACCGCCGATTCCGATTCCACCCATCCCAATGCCCACGCCGCCACGCTTGCCGCCTCCCATTCCGCCTCCACCGCGCGGGTTACCGCCGCCGCCGCGCGGCGCGCCGCCACCGCCGGCAGGTCCGCCTTTCGCGGTGACCTCCTTCGCCCATGGCGATTTCGTAGTGAGTTCGTGAATCTCCGCGCCGGTCCATTCACTGGGTTCCTTCTTGTTCCAAAAATCCTTTCCCGCAGCCGGCAGCGATGCGGGCATCAACGCAAACGGAACAAACGCATTGCGCAGCAACATGCGGCGAGAGAAAAGGGAAGAAGTAAGCTTCATGGAGGAGAACCGCCTCATGTAACTATAGACGTCCCCATCCCGGCGATGGTTTCTCTGGCGCATCCGCGCCCGTGCCATAATGACGGCATGTCACCGAAAGTTCCCAAGGAGAGGCTGACGCGGCGGCGCTGGGCGGCGATTGCGGCCACACCGGCGTTGGCGGCTCCCTCTGCTCTGGCACAAGCGACGCCGGATGAAGATACGGCCGCGCAGCAGGCCAATCTCAAACGCTGGCGCGATCAATTGGCGCAAGTGAAACTTCCCCGCGACACCGAACCGGCATTCTCCTTCAAGGCGTAGCGACATGGCGAACTTCCCGGACGATATCTTTTTTTCCTCCATCGCGGAATTGCAAGCCGGAATGCAGGCCCGCAAATACACCAGCGTCGAACTCACGCGCGCTTTTTGCGATCGTCTGGAAAAACTTGGACCGCGCTACAACGCGCTCGCTCTGCTGTTGCGTGAAGAGTCCATCCGCCAGGCGCACGATGCCGACGGCTATTTTCTGCGAGACCGTATCCGCTCTCCGCTGCAAGGCGTTCCCTACGCCGTGAAAGATCTCGTCGCCGTGGCCAAGCATCCCACTACCTGGGGCGCGCGGCCCTTCGCCGGTCAGGTCTTCGCCGAAGACGCGGCGGTGGTGAAGAAGCTTTCGAAATCGGGCGCGGTTCTCACGGCGAAACTTTCCATGGTGGAACTCGCGGGCGGCGGCGGATACCGCTTTGCAAACGCGTCGCTGCAAGGGCCTGGGATCAATCCGTGGGATCGCTCGTGCTGGTCCGGCGGATCGTCGAGCGGAAGTGGAAGCGCCGTCGCGGCGGGGCTTGTCCCGTATGCGTTGGGATCGGAAACATCGGGCTCCATCCTCACGCCGAGCGCCTTTTGCGTCATCACAGGTTTAAGGCCCACTTATGGGCTGGTGAGCCGCGCCGGCTGCATGGCGCTATCGTGGACACTCGACAAGATCGGCCCCATGGCGCGATCGGTGGAGGATTGCGCGCTTGTCCTGCAAGCCATATCCGGCGGCGATGGCGACGACCCCGGCTCGGCCGGACGGCGCTTTTATTACGCGCCGCAATTCGCGCCGCCGTTGAAGGAGACGCGTGTGGGCTACACTCCCTCCGACTTCACCGAAGGCGTGACGCCGGAATCGCGAACCGCGTTTGCCGAAGCTCTGGCGGCGTTTCGATCGCTGGGCGTGAAGATGATCGAAACGAAGCTGCCCGATTTTCCTTACGGCTCCATGGTATCCACCATCATCGGCGCGGAGATGGGATCCATCTTCGAAGACATCGTTGCCAACGGCCAGGTGAATACGCTGGCCGACAAGCGGCAAATCGCCGGCATCAAGACCACGCAGGAAGTGCTGGCCAAAGACTATTTGAAGGCCATGCGCGTGCGGAGGCTGGTGCAACAGGCATTCGGGAAAATGTTTCAGGATCTGGATATGATTCTCACGCCTTCGCGCACCGGTCCGGCGAACAAGATCAGTGAACCGCTCGACCGGCCGGGCGTTCCCGCATCGCCGATCATTCCCGCCGGAAATCTGGCCGGACTTCCCGCGCTTTCCCTGCCTTGCGGATTTGCCGGAGTGTTGCCTCTGGGGATCGCGCTGGCGGGAAGTCCGTTCAGCGAAAACAAACTGCTGGCCGTGGGAAAAGCGTTTCAATCGGCCACCAACTGGCACAAGCGCCGCCCGCCACAATAAAGGAACCACATGACCGGTGATGTCCGCGAATCCGTGAAATTCGAATCCGACCTCGCGCTCGATCTCATCGGCGTCGTCGAAGAAGCCGCCATCGCATCGGCGCGCACCATGGGCGAAGGCGAGCGCGACAAATCGGATCAGGTGGCCGTGCACGCCATGCGCCGCGCCTTCGAGCAGGTGCATATCGCCGGCACCATTGTCATCGGGGAAGGG
This sequence comes from Candidatus Solibacter usitatus, assembly GCA_016191645.1. GTDB lineage: Bacteria > Acidobacteriota > Terriglobia > Bryobacterales > Bryobacteraceae > CADEFT01. The sequence continues at coordinate 1,513 of JACPVQ010000222.1, read as the reverse complement.
GAGCGCGACAAAGCGCCCATGCTGTATATCGGCGAACCGGTGGGCGCGCCCGCGCCGCCCGGCGTCGAATATCCCGATGTGGACATCGCCGTCGATCCGCTGGAAGGAACGAATCTTTGCGCGCTCGGTACGCCGAATGCGATTTCCGTTCTGGCGGCTTCCGAAAAGGGCGGACTTCTCCATGCGCCCGATTGTTATATGGAGAAGATCATCGCCGGTCCGGCGTGCCGCGGCTCGCTCGATATTGACGCGCCGGTGGAGGAAAATCTCAAAGAGATGGCGCGCTGTCTGGACCGGCGTGTGAAAGATCTGGTGGTGGTCGTTCTTGACCGGCCGCGCCATGCGAAACTCATCGCGCAGATTCGCGCCGCCGGCGCGCGCATCCGTCTGATTTCCGATGGCGATTTGTCCGCCGGTATCGCCGTGGCCGTGCGCGGATCGGGCGTGCACGCCGTGATGGGTTCGGGCGGCGCGCCGGAAGGCGTGATCACAGCGGCCGCCATTCGCTGCTTGAGCGGCGCGATGGTGGGCAGGCTGGTGGTGGATTCGCCGCAGTTGGAAGAACGCATCGTGAGCATGGGGATTCGCGATCCGCACCGCATCTATTCGGCGCGCGAACTTGCTCCGGGCCGCAATATTGTTTTTGCCGCATGCGGCGTTACCGATGGCGCGCTGCTGCGCGGCGTGCGTTTCTTCGGCCAGGGATGCCGCACGCATTCGCTGGTGATGACGCTTACAACGAACAAGGCGCGCTTCGTCGACACCGTGCACATGGAGACGTCGCCAGGCCCGCGCGGCGTGCGTTTGTATTGATGACGAAGCTCGCACTTCCGCTAGCGGCCGCTTTGGGAACGCTGGCGGTAACCGCTGCGGCGTTCGATATGCATTCGCGGCGCATCCCCAATCCGTTGGTGATCGCCGGCGTCGCGGCGGGCATCGCATTGCAATCTTATCTTTATGGATGGCAGGGATTGCGCGCGTCGTCGCTGGGACTTGTGGTGGGATTCGCTTTGCTGCTGCCGCTGTTTCTGCTGCGCGGAATGGGCGGCGGCGATGTCAAACTCATGGCCGCCCTTGGGGCAATCGCCGGTCCCATCAATACGCTGGTGATCTTCGTCTTCACGGCAATCTTCGGCGGCGTGCTGGCGGCGGGATTGATTCTATGGAAAGGAGACGCGGGCGTTGCTCTGCGCAACATCGGTTTCATCCTCTCCGAACTGCTTCACCTGCGCGCGCCGCATCTTTCCCGTCCGGATCTGTCGCTGGACAGCAGCCGCTCGTTGAAACTGCCGTACGCCGTACCTATCGCGCTGGGCTGCCTCCTGTTCTTGCTGCTCTGACCTGTGTCCTACTAGACTGTGAAATCTTCTAGGCCGCAAAGATTCCCTTTGGTTGCGGCTGTGCTGCTCTGTGGGGCAGATCTCCAGACCGCCTCTGCCGGGACCTATCCCTCGCCGGTTCGGCTGCATGGCAGCCGATGGCCTCTGGCGAGGCCATGCGGGATCTGGAGATC
>JACPVQ010000221.1 GCA_016191645.1 Candidatus Solibacter usitatus | reverse complement strand
GAGGCGTCGATGGCAGCAACCGCGCGCGCGACCTCGGCTTCTCCTTTTCCATTGCCGGAGAATCCGAGATTGACGAAGTCGACGTTCAACATGCGCCCGGCAATTGCGGGATACGCCATTCCGGAACGGCTTGCGCAGCCGCCCTGCGTAATCGAGGTGCCGTAATAGACGACGGGTTTGTCCACGGCAAACTTCGCGGGCTTCGTAAGTTTCGCGCCCGTATCGACGCCGATGCCCGCCACTTTCACGCCCTTATAAAGAGGAAGGTAGATGGTGACCTCATGCTCGCGGCGCGGCTTGTCTTTCCAATCGAGAATGACATGTTCGAACACCTTGCCCGGAGCGGACGCTTTATCGGCCACCACGGTTTTCCAGATGATGCCATCGAGGTAAACGTCGACGCCGGTCTGCCCGAACGCGTGCATGTTGACCATGTTCGGCGGTCCGGGATATTCCAGTTTCAGCGCGAGCCGCAAGGCGTCGGAGCGAAATCGGATGCGTCCGCCGCTGGGCGACTTCGACAAGTTCCATACGGCCGGCGGCAGGTTGTCCTTCCATTTATTGGGGAAGCGAAACAGATCGCCGCCGTTTTCGTGGAACCACGGCAGGCCATTCACTTCGATGGGCGCCGTTTCGATGTTGACCCACTTCACGTCGGATGATTGCGCGGACATCAACGAGGCTATGCAAAAAGCGAAGATAGACATTGGACTTGTATAGCACTAAATCGGGAATCATACTGCGCCAGATTCCAGGCGGCGTGTGGGCGCTCGGCTTCGTCAGCATGTTGATGGATATCTCTTCAGAGATGATCCACAGCCTGCTGCCGCTGTTTCTGGTGACCACATTGGGAGCAAGCGCGTTTTCCGTGGGCTTGATGGAAGGATTGGCGGAGTCCACGGCGCTGACGGTCAAGGTGTTTTCGGGAACCCTCAGCGACTACTGGGGCAAACGCAAGAGCCTCGCGCTGTTTGGCTATACGCTGGGGGCATTGTCGAAGCCGCTGTTTGCGATTGCGCAGACTACGGGAATGGTTCTCGGCGCGCGGCTGATCGACCGTGTTGGCAAGGGTGTGCGCGGCGCGCCGCGGGATGCTTTGGTCGCGGACCTTACGCCGCAGCCCTTGCGTGGCGCGGCGTTTGGATTGCGGCAATCGATGGATACGGTGGGTGCATTTCTCGGCCCGCTTCTGGCGGTTGGTTTGATGCTGATTTGGGCGAACGATTTCCGTCGCGTATTTTGGGTCGCCGTGATTCCCGCGTTTCTTGCGGCGGCGGTGCTACTCATCGCCGTGCGCGAACCGGTGCGCTCTCATCGGGCAACTCCGCTTCGCATGGACAGTTGGAAGAAACTCGGCGGCGCATACTGGTATGTGGTTGCGATCGGCGGCGTGTTCACGCTGGCCCGGTTCAGCGAGGCATTTCTGGTCCTGCGCGCGCAGCAAAGCGGTGTTCCGGTGGCGCTGGTTCCACTGGTGATGGTGGCGATGAACGTGGTGTATGCGGCGTCGGCGTATCCGTTCGGCATGCTCTCCGATCGCATGAGCCATGTCACGTTGTTGCGCGCCGGTCTAAGCGTTCTGATTGCGGCGGACCTGATTCTGGCCGTCAGCATGCGTTGGTTCGGTGTGCTGGCGGGCGTGGCGCTATGGGGCTTGCACATGGGATTGACGCAAGGGCTGTTTGCGAAATTGGTGGCCGATACAGCGCCGCCCGATCTGCGCGGCACCGCCTACGGATGCTTCAACGTGGTCTGCGGCGTTGCCATGCTGGTGGCGAGCATGCTGGCCGGGCTGCTGTGGGACCGTCTGGGCGCGGAGTTTACGTTCTACGCTGGCGCGGGGTTCGGCGCAGCGGCACTGGTGGCGTCCCATTTCTGGTCCCAACCCAACAGGGTCTCTGCATGTGCGCGATAATGAAAGGAATGCCATGCAAGTGACACTCGAACTGCCGGAAGATTTGGCCCGATTGTTCGGAGAGAATCCCGCCCGGCTAACAGAGGCGACGCTGGAGGCACTCGCGCTTGAAGGGCTTCGGGCTGGTAAGATCACTGTCGCTCAAGCCCGCCGGCTTCTGGGAATCGCTTCGCGATACGAGATGGATGGATTTCTCAAAGCCCATGGGGTAATGCTGCCGCTCACCGTTAGGGACGTAGAGCGCGATGCGGAAACGGCGATCCGCTTCCGAAGTGAATGAGGGTAGTGGTCGCCGACGCTTCGCCGATTAACTACCTGCTTCTCATTGATTGCGTTGATCTCCTTCGAGTCCTGTACACTCGGATCGTCATCCCACATGAGGTCTTCGCTGAACTGACCGCCGACGGCGCCCCGCCTCAAAACGCTTCGTGGATTCGCACGCATCCCGCATGGATCGAGGTGCAGGCTGTTCCCGTGGAGGTTCCTTTGCGGTTTGAGATCAATGAATCCGATTTGGATGCGGGAGAACTTGCGGCGATTCGGATCGCTCTCGCCGACGCGGACAGTCTGCTGTTGATTGACGAGACAGCAGGACGAGCAGTGGCTTCGCGCCTTGGGGTTGCTAACACGGGGACGCTGGGTGTGTTACTGGCAGGTGCTCGCGCGGGTCTAGTGGACTTGCAGGCTTCCCTTCACAAACTGCGCGCCACGAACTTCCGGATCAGCCAGTCACTCATCGACAAGTTGTTATCTGAAGCACTCTGAAGCTACTTCCGCGAACTCGATCATGGAGCTTCCCGGAAAACGTCTACACGCCCCAGCAGTAGTCTTCCACGACCTTCTCGATGGTGTCGTCTTTTTCCATCAGGCGCATCAGTTCCAGGCGGATGGCGTCGAGGAGGGCGTCCCAGCTTGCGGTGATGACGTTGTCGGAGACGCCGACGGTGGCCCAACTGCGGCGGTGGTCGGACCATTCGACTAACACGCGGACTTTGGCGGCGGATCCTTTTTTGCTATCGAGCACGCGGACCTTATAATCCGTGAGGCGCACCTGGGCGATTTCGGGATAGAGGCGTGAGAGGCATTCGCGCAGGCAGAGGTCGAGCGCGTTGACGGGGCCGTGTCCGCTCGCGCTGGCCGATTGCACGCCGTCGGGCATCTTGAGAGTGACCGAGGCGTGGGTCTGCGAATCCTTGCCGCCGCCTTTGGTGGTCACTTCGTAGCTGACCACGTCGAACAAACTCACGTTCGGGTAGAGAGCCTGGCGAACGAGGAGTTCGAACGTACCCTCCGCGGCTTCCAATTCGTAGCCCTGGAACTCCATATGTTTGATGTGTTCCAGCAACTCGCGGCGGGATGCGTCGGAGAGGCGGTCGATCAAGCCGTGCTGTTCGAGTTTGTAGACGATGTTGCTGCGGCCGCTGAGATCGCTGAGCAGAACGCGCTGGCGGTTGCCGACGGATTCGGGACGAATGTGTTCGTAGGTTGCGGCATCCTTCATGACGGCGCTGACGTGCACGCCGCCTTTGTGAGCGAAGGCGCTGCGGCCGACGAAGGGCTGATCATTGCGCACGGGGAGGTTGGCCAACTCGGCGATGAAGCGGGCGACGGAGGTGAGACTGGCGATGCGTTCCGGACCAATGGTGGTATGTCCAAGTTTCACTTCGAGATTGGCGAGGATGGACACCATATTCGCGTTGCCGCAGCGCTCGCCATAGCCGTTGAAACAGCCTTGCACGTGCGTGCAACCGGCTTCCACGGCGGCCAGCGTGTTGGCGACGGCGACGTCGGAATCATTATGCGTGTGGATGCCGAGGATGCCATCGAAGCGCTTGCGCACTTCGGCGACAATCTCCACCAGGCGGCCGGTGAGCGTGCCGCCGTTGGTATCGCAAAGGCACAGCACGCTCGCGCCGGCTTGCTGCGCGGCTTCCAGCGTGCGCAGCGCGAAATCTGGATTGCCGATGTAGCCATCGAAGAAATGTTCGGCGTCGTAGACGACTTCTTTGCCGTGCTCTTTGAGACAGCGCACGGTTTCCGAGATCATGGCGAGGTTCTGCTCTTCGGTAACGCCCAAGGCGCGCTGCGTGTGCAGATCCCAGCTCTTGCCGAAGATGGAGACCGCCGGCGTGCCTGCCTGCAAGAGTTGCAGCACGCTGGGATCGGTTTCCACCGTATGCTTGGCGAAGCGGGTGGCACCGAAGGCGACCAGCTTCGCATGTTTGAGTTTGAGTTCGCGCGCGCGGGCGAAGAACTCCATGTCGCGCGGATTCGATCCGGGCCATCCTCCTTCAATGTAGTCAATACCGAGCTCGTCCAATTTCTGCGCAATGACGAGCTTGTCGTCGACGGAGAAGGAGACGGCTTCGCCTTGCGTGCCGTCGCGGAGAGTGGTATCGAAGGTGGAGATTCTCATTGAGTCCCTTTTATTAGCCACAGATGGACACAGATGAACACAGATAGAATAAAACAGCTTTTTTCAGTTTCATCTGTGTTTATCTGTGTCCATCTGTGGCCAAACATGTTTTAGGCTACCGGTACGCCGGCTTCTTTTTTACGTTTGAGGAAGGTCATCATTTCGCGCAGAGGCGCGCCGGTCTCTTCCACTTTGAGTTTGGCTCCGGCGGCGCGCATGGCGAGGAATTTCTCACGGCCGGCTTTGTTTTCGGCCATCCAGGTGCGGGCAAATTCGCCGGATTGAATTTCCGAAAGGATCTTTTTCATTTCGGCCTTGGTCTGCTCGTTGATGATTCTGGGGCCGCGTGTGTAGTCGCCGTATTCGGCGGTATCCGACACCGAATAGCGCATGTAGCCGAGGCCGCCTTCGTAGATGAGATCCACGATGAGTTTCAATTCGTGCAGGCATTCGAAGTAGGCGATCTCCGGGGCATAGCCCGCTTCCACCAGCGTTTCAAAGCCCGCGTTGATCAAGGCGCTGACGCCGCCGCAAAGAACGGTTTGTTCGCCGAAGAGGTCGCTTTCGGTCTCTTCGCGGAAGGTGGTTTCAATGACGCCGGCCTTGAGACAGCCGAGCGCGAGAGCGTAGGCCAGTGCGTTTTCCAGCGCTTTGCCGGATGCGTTTTGATGAATGGCGACCAGTGCCGGAACGCCTACGCCTTCGGTGAACAGTTCGCGTACGCGGTGACCTGGAGCTTTCGGCGCAACCATGGTGATATCGACATCGGCCGGCGGCTTGATCATTCCGAAGTGGATGTTGAAGCCGTGAGCGAACATGAGCGTCTTGCCCGCCTTTAAATTCGGGGCGATCTCTTTTTCGTAGATGTCGGCTTGAATATGATCGGAGACCAGAATCATGATGACGTCCGCGGCCGCGGAGGCTTCGGGCACGGTCATCACGCGCAGGCCGGCGGCTTCGGCTTTGGCCGTGCTCTTGCTGCCGGGGTAGAGGCCGACGACGACGTTGAGGCCGGAATCGCGCAGATTCAACGCGTGCGCGTGGCCCTGGCTTCCGTAGCCAACGATGGCCACCGTTTTGTTCTGCAGATGGCTCAGGTTGCCATCCTTTTCATAATAGCGATTAGGCATTTAAGACTCCGTTACGATCCTTGGTTTTATTTGCTTCGACGCCCGCCGGTATGGGCGGCGAGAGACGTAATTTTTTTGCTTCCAGCGACACCGCGACCATGCCCGAGCGGGTCACTTCAATGTCGCCATAGCTGCTCATGACATCGATGAACTCGTCCATCTTCTCGGCATCGCCGGTGGCTTCAATGGCGAAGCCTTCCACCGACGAATCGACGACGCGCGCGCCGAAGATTTCCGATTCCTTAAGAATCGCCGTGCGATTCTCCATGGCCGCGCGCACGCGCAGCAGAACCATTTCGCGCGTCACGGCGGGACCGTCGGTGAGATCGACGGCTTGCAGCACGTTGATCAGCTTGTTCATCTGCTTGATAACCTGGCGGCGCATGTGCGGTTCCACATCGACGGTGATGGTCATGCGCGAAAGCGTGGGATCGAGCGTGCGGGCGACGGTGAGCGCATCGATATTAAAGCCGCGCGCGCTGAGCAAGCCGGTGACGCGCATCAGCGCGCCGGGCTTGTTTTCGAGAAGAATCGATATGACTTGAATCATGGTGAATGTCCGTTATCTGGCCGGCACGGCCACGGGTTGCGGCGCGCCAAGCACCATTTCGTTAATCGCGCCGCCGGCGGGCACCATGGGGTAGACGTTTTCAAACGGTGCGACCTTCACGTTCAACAGATAGGGACCCGGCTCGCGCACGGCCTCCTCCAAAGCGGCGCTGAGTTCGGAGGGCTTGTCGATGGTGCGTCCGCGGAAGCCGTAGGCTTTGGCGAGCAGTTCCGCGTCGGGGAAACAATCGAGCTGCACCGAAGAGAGGCGATTGTTGTAGAACAATTCCTGCCACTGGCGCACCATGCCGAGGTAGCCGTTGTTCATGACGATGATCTTGACCGGTAGCTGCTGATTGGCGATGGTGGCAAGTTCCGGGACGGACATCTGAAAGCCGCCGTCGCCGACGATGGAGAAAACCAGTTTGTCGGGGCGGGCGAATTGCGCGCCGATTGCGGCGGGAAGGCCGAAGCCCATTGCGCCGAGGCCGCCGGAGTTGATCCACAGACGCGGATGATGGAAGCGAATGAATTGCGCGGCCCACATCTGATGCTGGCCGACGTCGGAGGTGACGATGGCTTCGCCGCCGGAGAGGCGATCGATTTCCACCATCAGATGTTGCGGCTTGATCTCGCTGGTGGAGAATTGCGGCGTGAGCGGATGTTCGGATTGCCACTCGCGAATCTGTTTCCACCACGCGCGGCGGCCAGCGGAATTCTTCTCCGCCATGGTGGGCTTCAATTCGGCAAGCGCGGCGGTAAGTTTGGGCAGAACCTTTTTCGCATCGCCAACGATGGGAAGATCGGGCGTACGGTTCTTGCCGATTTCGGCGGGATCGACATCGAGATGAATCACCTTGGCATGCGGCGCGAAAGCGGCCAGGCGGCCGGTGACGCGGTCGTCGAAACGAACGCCGAGGGCGATGAGAAGATCGGCACCGGACATTCCCATGTTGGCGGCGTAGCTGCCGTGCATGCCGGGCATGCTGAGGAAGTTGGGGTGACTGGAGGAGAGCGAGCCGAGGCCCATGAGGGTGCAGACGGTGGGCGCATCGAGCAGTTCCACCAGCTCGCGCAACTCTTCGTTAGCATTGGCGGCGATGATGCCGCCGCCGGAGTAGATGAAGGGACGCTCGGCTTCCCACATCATTTGCGCGGCGCGGCGGATCTGTCCCGAATGGCCTTCGGTGATCAGCTTGTAGCCGGGAAGATGAATGGAGGTTACGGGCGTGTAGTGGCCCTGGCCTTGGAAGACGTCCTTCGGAATGTCCACCAGCACCGGACCGGGGCGGCCCGTGGCGGCGATGTAGAACGCTTCGTGCACAATCTGCGGAAGTTCGGCGACGCTCTTCACCAGAAAGTTGTGCTTGGTGCAGGAACGCGTGATGCCGAACGTATCGGCTTCCTGAAACGCGTCGCTGCCGATGAGTTTCGATGTCACCTGACCGGTGATGGCGACGATGGGGATGGAATCCATCATGGCATCGACGAGGCCGGTGACAAGGTTGGTTGCACCGGGTCCGGAAGTGGCGCAACAAACGCCGACGCGTCCCGTGCTGCGCGCGTAGCCTTCGGCGGCGAAGGCGGCATTCTCTTCGTGGCGCACCAGAACGTGGCGGATCTCGTGATCGTAGAGGCAATCGTAGAACGGCAGAGTGACGCCTCCGGGGTAGCCGAACATAACGTCGACGCCTTCGCGCGCCAGACATTCGAGCAGCATTTTCGACCCGGACATTAATTGAGACATGCGATCCTCTCTAAGTTTTGAACTCGTTCCATAACAAAAAAGGCCACCGGCCGGTTTGTTTCGCCCCGCCAGTGGCCTTGTGCAGTCCTTTCGGACCGGCCATTAAGCGGGGCCGGCTACGATGACCAGAATAATAACGGATACAGGAACAGCGGTGGAGCCGAAGGTGGACAGGGGATTGGGGCTCGACATGGGTTGTACCAAGTTCCTGTAAACAAGGGTAAGCGAAAAACGGGTCAAATGCAAGAGCGGGTTGGCATAAAAAGGGCTTATGAGGATATTTAGGCTAGGGCAGCTTTGGACAAGCCACGAATGAACGGGGTGAACATGAATTGGAATGGGCGTGCTGACCGCAATTCGCAGTATCATTTACTTTCATCAGCAAGCCACATTTGAAGACGAGTATACGCCCGAATAGCGGGCTGCGCCGCCGCAACAATTCTGCGATAACAAATCAAGAGGCTTTACATGACAATCACTCTTCAACCCAACCAGGAACGGGCAATCGAGGCGGCGATCCGCAACGGGGCCCACGTAGAACATCCGGAGTTCAATCCACAATATGAGGATTTCGGTGGAGGCCCGAGCCGAGCATTCTGGTGAAGCGGGCTGTGACCCAATAATCACCGCAAACCTGTGAATCATTGAAGTCCCTGAGAAGCAGTTCGAATCATACCTGGGGAGCCAGTTTGAGACCTTTCGACTTCACGCTATCTGATTGATTTCATTACGAGCATCTCGGACGTTCCTTCTGGATTGGCCTCCACTTGACATTGACCCCGGGGTGGACTCGAACTCCGAGTCGTAACGCCGCTAGTGTGGAGCCCAGAGAGCAGTCCGCTTGCGATAAGCCGTCTTCGCGAGAAACGCCCACATGTGCCCCGCGTTTGTATAGAGGCTGTTTCTGAACTCCGGCAGTTCGTTATCCGTACTGTTGTGTCTGTTATATCGTGGCCCGTCCGGGTATGGATTT
>JACPVQ010000220.1 GCA_016191645.1 Candidatus Solibacter usitatus | reverse complement strand
GTCTGGAGACCGCCTCGCAGACCTGGAGGTCTGCCCTACACAAAGCTGTAGGTGTTTTTCTTATCGTCCCAGACGCACTTCTTTCCACGCCGCAGCGACAACGTCGCCATGTGGCCGGAGATGGCTGCCTGCTGGCCCACTTGCACCGGGGCCACCAACTTCTCTTTCCCGCGAATGGCCTCCAGCCAGTTTCGGATGTGCGCCTGAACTGCGAGGTTATCATTGCCCGGCAGCTCGATGCGCGTCTCTTTCCTTGCGGCCACTTTCGGCGGAGCGCTTCCGCGGAATTTTTCAGGAGTGAACGTCAGCACCTGGCGGTTGAGAACTTCGATGGTCCCTTCGTTGCCCATGAACTGCTCGCCGTAACCGTAATTCTCGTTGCCGAAGTAGCAGGAGTAGTTGATGTGGAACTTGCTTGGCGCATATTCGTAGATGGCGCTCAGACAATCCGGCACCTCGCGATCGTCACCCGGTTCCGTCCAGCGATAAATCCCACCCGAGGCCATGCAGCTGGTAGGCACCGTCTTGCCGCACACGAAATTCGTGATGTCGGTCTGGTGCACCAGCAAGTCCGTGGAGATGCCGCCCGAATAATCCCAATACAAACGCCATTGATAGTAGCGGCCCTTGTGGAAGGGCTTCTTCGGCGCAGCGCCCAGGAACTTGTCCCAATCCGTGTTTTCCGGAGAAGCATCGGCGGGGATGTTGTATCGCCACGCCGGATTGTTGTCCAGCGAATTGCGATACCAGAACGCGCGCACGTAATGAACCTCGCCGATCATCCCCTGCGACACCATCTCCTTCGCCTTCTGATACAGGGAATTGCTGCGATTCTGCGTGCCCACCTGCACCGTGCGGCCCATCTTTTCGGCAAGCTTGACGATCTCCGCGCCTTCTTCAATCGTGTGCGCGAGCGGCTTTTCGACATAGATGTTCTTGCCCGCCTTCAACGCCGCAATGGTCATCGGATAGTGCAAATGTTCGGGCGTGGCGATGACCACCGCGTCAATCGACTTGTCGGCGAGAATCTCGCGAAAATCTTTCGTCGTCTTGGGAGTGTTGCCGCCCAATGTCTGGACGCGGTCTTTCCCGCGATTCAAATTGCCGGTGTAGGTATCGCAAGTCGCTACTACTTTAAACGGCTTCGCGCTGCCCTTGTAGAGCATGTCCATGAGATAGTAGCCGCGGCTGCCGGTGCCAATCCAGGCCATCTGCAGTTCACTGTTGACGTTTTGCGCGGAAAGCACGGCGGGCGCTAATGCCGCGCCTGTGGACCTGACAAAATCACGCCGGGAATGTTGGTCGGACATGGGAGAAACTCCTTCATTAAGATTGCGGAATTTGTAACTCTTCAGGATATCATTGGCGGATCCCGGCATCTTCCGCCACCGCCGTAGCCGGAAGATTCTCGATGCGAACTTTGGCAATCCGGTTGCGCTCCATCTCCTCCACGGTGAACAGTCGTCCCGCTTGGGCAACGCTATCGCCCGCGGTTGGGATGTAGCCGAGGCGATACAACAGGAAGCCGGCGAGCGTCTCGTACCCGGCGTCGGCAGGCAGGTCGATGGAGTACTGGCTATCGAGATCGCGAATGGGGATCGCGCCGTCCAAATGCAGCACCGGCGCTTCCACGGGCAAGTGCGGACGGCGTGCATCGTGCTCGTCTTCAATCTCTCCCAGGATCTGCTCCACCAGATCTTCCAAGGAGACGACGCCCACCGTGCTCCCAAACTCGTCCACCACCACTGCGAGATGCGAATGGCTACTGCGGAATTCCTCAAGAAGCTGCACCACCGGTTTCGATTCGGGAACCACGGGCAGCGGCCGCAGCATTTTCCGCAACTCAAACTTGCGAACGGGCCAACGGCGACCTTCCGCCTGCCTCGATTCTTCCCACACACGCAGCAGATCTTTTACATGGACATAACCGATCAAGTTCTCCGGCCGGCCTTCATAGATGGGCAGCCGCGTGTACTGGCTCTCATTGGCGACGCGCAGCAGATTCTCAATGGAGGAGTCGCTGGAGGCGCTCACCACCTGGCTGCGAGGCACCATGATCTCCCTGGTGAGGTATTCCTGAAGGTCCAGCAGGCGCTGCATCGCCTTCTCCGAGAATCCTTCCAGAATGCCGTCGCGCAAACTTGCCTGCAAGATAAATTTGAGTTCTTCCACGGAATGACCGACGTGAGCCATTCCTCGCACGCCAATCATCCTGGAAATGGCCGACGCCGATTTTTCCAAAACAAAAACGAACGGCTCGACGACTCGGAAAAATACCAGCAGCGCCGGCGCGACGATGACAGCGAGGCGGTCGCGCTTATCGATGCCGACATTCTTGGGCACCACTTCGCCGATCACCACATGAACATAGGTCATGATGAGGTAGGCCAGCGCCACGCTGATGGCCGTGAGTACCGTCTTCATCCACGCCGAGTTCATGAGCGGCCCGAACAGTTGCAGAAACTGTTCCTCGATTGCCTTCTCGCCGGCGACGCCCAACGCGAGACTACAGATGGTCACGCCCACTTGCACCACGCTGAGCAGCCGCTCCGAATTGGAGAGAAGGCTCAGTGCCGCTTGTGCGCCCACCTGACCTGCTTCCGCTAATTCCTTCAAGCGGCTGGGCCGGCACGACACAAGCGCCGTTTCGGCCGCCGCGAAGAAGCCGTTCACGGCGACAATGAACGCCATGATCAAGATGCTGGAACCGAAATTGACTTCCATGCGGAGGGGAAAAGTACTATCGGCCTATTCTCTCACGGTAAAATCGGCAACTATGAAACACGTCGTCAGGATCGCGGCGATGCTTGCCGCCGTGGTGTTGAGCGCGGTGGCGGGAGTCGGCTGGTGGTTCGGCATCAGGCCGCTGCCAAAAAGTTCCGGCGTCATCCAACTCGCGCTATCGAAACCGGCGGAGATTGCGCGCGACGCCGCTGGAGTGCCGCATATCGCAGCCGCGACGATGGACGATGTAGTTTTCCTGCAAGGCTTCGTGCACGCCCAGGATCGCTTGTTTCAGATGGACGGGTTGCGCAGGCTGGCGGCGGGAGAACTTTCCGAAGTGATTGGCCCGGCAACCCTCGACACCGACAAGGATTCGCGCCGTCTGCGCATGAGGCGCGTAGCGGAAGAACACGCGCGAACGCTGGGTGCCAATGACAAACGGATTCTAGCGACTTACGCCCGCGGCGTGAACGCTTTTCTCGATAGCGGCGCTCCGCTGCCGGTGGAATTCTCTCTGCTCGGTTACAAACCGCGCCGGTGGACGGAGACGGATTCCATCCTCGCCGGACTGCAAATGTTTCGTTCGCTCACCACCACCTGGAAAGACGAGGTTCTGAAACGATCGATGCTGCGCAAGGGTGAGCCGGAAAAAGTGAATTTCCTGTTTCCCGTGCGCACTGGCTCAGAGGTACAACTCGGGTCCAACGCGTGGGCCATTTCCGGCCGCCTCACGGCATCGGGCAAGCCGCTGCTGGCGAATGATCCGCACCTGGAATGGACTTTTCCAGGACCTTGGTACACCGTGCACTTGCGAGCCGAAGGTCTCAACGTTATGGGCGTGTCGTTGCCTGGCGTGCCGATGGTGATCATCGGGCACAACGAAAGAATCGCCTGGGGAATTACGAATCTCCATTACGATGTGCAGGATCTGTACATCGAGCCGCAAGAGGCTTTTCTCCGTAGAGAGAAGGAGACAATTCAGGTCAAAGGCAGAAATCCGGAGACGCTGGACGTCCCTGTCACAAAACATGGGCCCGTTATCATCACAGAAGGCGGTCACCTTTTAGCGTTGCGGTGGGTTGCGGCCGAACCCGGCGGTTTCGGCTTCCCCTTCACAGCCATCAATAAAGCCGCAAATTGGAAGGAGTTCACCGCCGCGCTCGCCGAGTTCACGGGGCCGGGTTCGAATTTCGTTTACGCCGATGTTGAAGGAAACATCGGCTATCACGCCGCCGGAAAACTGCCTGTGCGCAAGACTTACGATGGCGACATTCCCACGGAGGGTGGAAAGACGGAATGGGCGGGGTTCATCCCCTTCGCAGAGTTGCCCTCCGTCTACAATCCTGCATCGGGCATGGTGATCACGGCGAACCAGAATCCGTTTCCGGAAAAATATGCCTACCGCGTCAACGGAAATTTCTCATCGCACTATCGTTCCCGGCAGATTGAAAGCCGATTGAAAGCGCGTTCCGGATGGAAGCCGGAGGAGATGCTCCCCATTCAGATGGATCTCTATTCCGCGTTCAGTCACCGCTTGGCGCGCGAACTGGTTCGCATATGGGAACAGCGCGGCAAGGGAAATCCAAAACTCTCCGCGGCAGCGGGCATCCTGAAAAACTGGGATGGCCAGATGAGGCAGGATCTTGCCGCGCCCTTGATCATCACGCTCACGTTTCAACATTTCCGCAGGGCGGTAGCGGAGCGCGCCGCAAAGGGAGAAGGCGCCAGATACGAGCTGCAGATGGCCCCGGTGGTTCTGGAAAAGCTGCTGGACGCGCGCCCGGCAGGTTGGTTCGATGACATCGACGCAGTGTTGCTGAAAAGTTTTTCCACTGCCGTGGAGGAAGGCGTTGCAATCAAGGATCAAGGGGACGATCCCGCCCGCTGGGACTACGGGCGATACACCACGTTCACACTCGCCCATCCCGTGTTAAGCAGAGTGCCTTCCATTGGCCGCTGGTTTTCCGTGGGCCCAACCCCGATGGACGGAGCCTCCACCACGGTAAAGCAGACGACGCGCCGCCTGGGCCCTTCCATGCGCTTCATCGCCGATTTGTCCGATTGGGACAAGTCGCTCCACAACATCACCATCGGCCAATCCGGGCATCCGTTTTCCAGGCACTTCATGGATCAATGGGAGAAATACTATTCCGGACGCAGCCTTCCCATGCAATTCAGTCATCCCAACATCGTCGAGAAACTAAGAGTGGAATAAATGCGCATCCTTGTTTTCTCCGACATTCACAACGACCTCAAGGCACTGGAACGGCTTGTCGCAATCGATGCCGATTACTATTTCGCCGCCGGAGACATGGGTACGTGGCGAAAGGGACTGGACGCCGCCGGCGCGATTCTTGGCAAACGCGCGGGGAAGGTCTACGTGATTCCCGGCAACCACGAATCCGATCAGGATATCGAAGGCATGTGCGAGCGTCACGGCCTCGTCTACTTTCACGGCAAGACGATTCAGGCGGGCGGTTACCACATCGCCGGGCTTGGCTATTCCAACATCACTCCCTTCAAAACTCCCGGAGAGTATTCCGAAGCGCAGATGGCGGAGCAGTTGTCCCGGTTTGCCGGGCTCAGCCCTTTGATTCTCGTGTGTCACTGTCCGCCCAAAGACACCGCGCTCGACCGGGCCGGAGAGAACATGCATTTCGGCAGTCCTGCCGTGCGCAAGTTTCTGGAGGAACAGCAACCCGCCTACTTTTTTTGCGGCCACATCCACGAGGCGGAAGGGGCGGAGGATACCATCGGGAAGACCAAAGCGGTGAATGTGGGAAAGAAAGGGTTTCTGTTCCAACCCAAACACGCGATAGAATAACGGATTCCATGGTTTGCATCTCGGGCGCGAATGCCGCCGCAATCACGCCCACAAGACCGCAGAATAGCGAGGCCGATCTTTCCGCCTCGCTGGAGATCATCGACTTTCTTTGTTCCCATAAAGTGCGCGGAATTGCCGTCTTCGGCGCAACAGGCGAGTTTACTCACTTTGCAACAGAAGATCGCATCCGGCTGACGCATATGGCCGTGAAGCGAAGCCGCGTTCCCGTCATCGTGAATGCTACGCACTCTTCCTTGAGCGAGAGTGTGCGCATTGCCGAAGACGCCGCCTCCAACGGCGCGGCGGCGCTTCTCATTCAACCACCGATTTATTTCCGCTACCAACCACCGGAAATCCGCGAGTTCCTGTTGCGCTTCATCGACGAATCGGAAAACAGACTACCAGTTCTTCTGTACAACCTGCCGGCCTTCAACAACGCTATCCCAATTGAAGTTTCGTTGGAACTGTTGGAAAGCGGTGCTGCCGCTGGAATCAAGGATTCGAGCGGGAATTGGGAGTACATGGCGCAATTGCTTCAACTGCGGCAGCGCAAGGAGTTCGCTCTGCTGGTGGGCAACGACACGACAACCGCTCGCGGACGCGCCGCCGGCGCCGACGGTTTCGTCTCCGGATGCGCCTGCGCGGTTCCCGAACTGCTGGTCGCCTTGGACGATGCGATCACCTCCGGCAACTCCGATCATGCCGCCAGGCTGGCCGCAATGCTCGCCGAGTTCGTCGCGCAAATCGACCAGTTTCCCGGGCCTTCCGGTGTTCGTGAAGCGCTGCTGGAACGTGGGATGCCCGTGGGCGGGCGCGCCGTTCCCTTCGCGCCGGAAACACGGCGCAAGGCCGCCGAATTCCGTGAATGGTTTCGCGGCTTCCTGCGCTCCCTGCACGAAGCCACACAATAGAACATATGCCAGACATGCCATCGGAGGAGTTCCGCCGCTTCGGCCACGAGGTGGTGGATTGGATCGCCGATTACCTTGCCGATCCTGCAAGCCGGCGTGTGTTGCCGGAGTGCGCACCGGGGGATCTGCGACGTCAATTGCCCGCCGCCGCGCAGGAGCACGGCGAAGAGATGCAGCGGATTCTCGCCGATTTTCGCGACACCATCGTTCCTGCTTGCACGATGTGGAATCACCCGGGGTTTCACGCCTATTTTTCGGTCTCTTCCAGCGGGCCCGGCATTCTTGCGGAATCTCTGATTGCCGCGTTGAATACGAACGGAATGGTCTGGAAGTCGTCCCCCGCGACGACGGAATTGGAACAGGTGGTAGTCGACTGGCTGCGGCAATGGCTGGGGCTTCCGCAATGTTTCGGCCTCATCTTCGACACCGCCTCGCAAAGCACGCTGCACGCTCTTCTGGGAGCCCGGTGCAAGGCCGATCCGGAATCGCGCGAGCGCGGAGCGACGGCCAACTTCGTCGTCTACACATCGGCGCAGGCTCATTCCTCGGTGGAGAAAGCCGCCATGGCGCTTGGCTTTGGCCAGCGCAATGTTCGCAAAATCGCGGTGGACGAATCGTTCCGCATGCGTCCGGAGTTATTGCGCGCGGCGATCGGCGAAGACCGCGCCAACGGTTGGAAGCCGCTTTGCGTGGTGGCAACCGTCGGCACTACCGGGACCTCGAGCGTCGATCCGGTTCCGCAAATCGCGGACATCTGCGAGGAACACGCCTTGTGGCTGCACATCGACGCGGCGTATGGAGGCTTCAGCGCACTGGTACCGGAATGCGCTCACCTGATGAACGGGTGCGGCCGCGCCGATTCGCTGGTGACGAATCCCCACAAGTGGCTGTTCACTCCACAGGATTGCAGCGTCCTTTACACCAAACACCCGGAGGCTCTGCGCAACGCGCTTTCCCTGGTTCCCGAATATCTGCGCACGGGCGCGGGCGACGCTGTGAATTTCATGGATTACAGCATCGCGCTCGGCCGCCGCTTCCGCGCGTTGAAGCTGTGGTTCATCATGAGATACTTTGGCCGCGAAGGCGTGGCCCGCATTTTGTCTGAGCAGGTTCGCATGACGCAGGCCCTTGCCCGGAAAATTGAAGC
This sequence comes from Candidatus Solibacter usitatus, assembly GCA_016191645.1. Taxonomy (GTDB): domain Bacteria; phylum Acidobacteriota; class Terriglobia; order Bryobacterales; family Bryobacteraceae; genus CADEFT01. The sequence goes on along the minus strand of JACPVQ010000220.1, from coordinate 6,498 downwards.
CGACCAACGCTTTGAGCTTTGCGCTCCCGTTCCGCTGACGTTGATCTGCTTCCGCCGCAATGGTTCCGATGAGGACAATCAGGCATTGCTCGACCGGCTCAATGCATCCGGCACGGCCTTCTTTTCGCACAACATCGTAAACGGCAGGTTTATGATCCGCTGGGCCATTGGAAACATTCATACGACGGAGCATCATCTCTCCCGGCTTTGGGAGATGATCCAACACGCGTGATTCAGTTTGTGCATAATGTGAGTCGGCACAGTTTCCATTCATAGGAGGATCACATGGCTTTTTGCGCTCAATGCGGTGCACAGTTTGAAGGAAAGTTTTGCGGTAAGTGCGGGGCGCCTGCTTCCGGAGGAGGCCAGACTCCTCCTGCTCAGCCGCAGGCCGAAGGCGGAGGCCTCACGGCGAACATGGCCGGCGCGCTTGCCTATCTGTTGGGGCCCATCACCGGGATCCTATTCCTGACGCTCGAACCTCACAACAAGAACCGTGAAGTTCGTTTTCACGCATGGCAATCGATTTTCTTTTGGATCGCTTTGGTGGTCGTCTACATTGTGGAAGCGATGCTCATGTCGATCATGCCAACCTTCATCACGATCCTGATTGGCTTCGCGTGGCTCCTCATCGGGCTTGGCTCCATGGCGGTGTGGCTATTCCTCATGATCCGCGCCTACAACGGCCAGAAATGGGTGCTTCCGATCGTCGGTCCGCTGGCGGAAAAGCAGGCTTAGTTGTCTACTAGACTTTGAAATCTTTCTAGGCTGCAAAGATTTTCTTTGGTTGCGGCTGTGCTGCTCTGTGGGGCAGATCTCCAGATCCCGCATGGCCTCGCCAGAGGCCATCGGCCGCGATGCGGCCGCCGTGGGAGATTCCATTCCCTGCCGGCAGAGGCGGTCTGGAGACCGCCTCGCCGATCTGGAGATCGGCCCCACTTCAGGATTAGAATGCTTGGCGGAACCGTTTCCGTTCGCCGGACGTCCACTCATAGGAATGCTACGAATCGGCATAGTTGTGCTTGCCGCGGGATGTGTCCTGTGTGCGCAACCGAAGATCGGATTGATTGAGGTCTACGGACTGCGCAAAGTTCCGCGCGAGAAAATTCTCGCGGCGCTGGGGGCCAAAGAAGGCTCACAGCTGCCCTCCTCCAAAGAGGAAACGGAAGAGCGGTTGGAAGGCATCGACGGCGTGGTGCGCGCCAGCCTGAGCGCGGTTTGCTGCGAGGCCGGAAAAGCGATTCTCTACGTTGGAATTGAAGAGCGGGGCGCGCCGCGCTTCGAGTTTCACGCTCCGCCCAAAGGCGATCAGCGCCTGCCCGAAGAGATGCTGAAGGATTGGTTCGAATTCCTTCCCGCCGTCGAAGCCGCTGTCCGCGCCGGAAATTCCGGAGAAGATCGAAGCAAGGGCTACTCCCTGATGGCGGATCCCACCGCGCGTCAGATTCAGGAGAAGTTTCTCACGCATGCCGAGCCGCATTATGAACTGCTGCGCGAGGTTCTGAAAAAATCCTCCGATCCCGAACATCGCGGGATTGCCGCCTACATCCTAGGCTATGCGAAGAACAAGCGGCAGGTGGCGGACGAGCTGCAATACGCCATGCGCGATTCCGATCCGTCGGTTCGCAACAATGCCATGCGCGGATTGAGCGCGTTGGCGATTCTTGCAGCGCAGGATCCGGATCTGATGATCCGCATCTCTTACACATGGTTCGTGGAGATGCTGAATTCCGTGGAGTTTACCGACCGCAATAAGGCCGCCATGACGTTGGTGGAGGTGACCGAAAAACGCGACCCGGCGCTGCTCGCGCTGTTGCGGGAACGCGCCGTTCCTTCGCTTACCGAAATGGCGCGATGGCGGAATCTCGGTCATTCCCTGTTCGGGTTTATTCTTCTAGGCCGCGTCGCCGGCATGACGGAGGACGAAATCCAAGAGTTGTGGAAGAAAACCGATCGCGAAACGCTCTTGCGCAAGGTCAAGGATAGCGGCAGCAAGAAAAAATCCTAACTAACGTTTTGCTCTGGTTGCGGCTGTGCTGCCTGTGCCACTACCCTCTGGAATCTACCCAAGCTTGCCTTTGCGCCGCCAGAACGCGCGGATAGCCCGCCAGGTCGGCCACGCTTTCTACGTTACGCCATTGCGCCCCCAACATAGCCGTAACGGGGGCCAGCGATTGGAAGCCCAATTCCAACACCAGCCACCCTCCGGGACGCAGCACGCGCGCGGCTTCGGGAATGAGGCGCGCGTAAGTCTCACTGCCGGTGGGGCCGCCGAACAAGGCGATGGCGGGTTCGTAATCCCGGACTTCGGCCTGCAGATGATCGCGATCGCCATCGGGGACGTACGGGGGATTGGAGGCAAGGACATCTAGCGAGTTGTCGCCGATCGCGGCGCAGAGATCGCACTGCACGAAAGAAACGCGCGTGCCGTTGCGCAAGGCGTTCCGCGCGGCCACGGTGATGGCGTCCGTCGAGATGTCCGTTCCCAACACATTCGCCCCGGCGAGTTCCGCCGCTAACGTAACGGCAATCGCTCCCGACCCACATCCGATGTCGGCAATTTCAAGTGCATCCGGCGCGAGTCGAAGAACGGTCTCCACGACGTGCTCCGTCTCAGGCCGTGGAATCAACACCGCGGGCGTTACTTCGAAGGGGCGGCCGTAGAACTCCTGCACGTGCGTGATGTATTGCGTGGGCTTTCCTTGCAGGCGTTCGTGCAGATAGCGACCGTAATGGATCCATGCAACTTCGGTGAGCTCGTCTTGGGAGTGCGCAAAAAGGTAGGAGCGATCTTTGTTCAGGGCGTGAGCGAGCAGCACTTCCGCCGTCAAACGGGGCACCGGAACGCGCCCATCCGTGAGCAGATCCACGCCTTGGCGCAGCGCTGTTGCCAGCGTCATTACGCCGCCTGTCCCGCTTCGCCTTTCATCTGTTCCGCCTGATAATGGGCGATGAGCGCCTCGGTAATTTGATCGAGCTTGCCTTCCATCACTAAATCAAGTTGGTGCAGCGTGAGACCGATGCGATGGTCGGTAACGCGGTTCTGGGGAAAATTGTAGGTGCGAATTTTTTCCGAGCGGTCGCCCGAGCCGACCATGCTTTTGCGCTCCGCCCCGATCTTGTCGTGCTGCTTTTGCAACTCCAATTCATAAAGGCGCGAGCGCAGCACGCGCTCGGCTTTCGAGCGGTTCTTGATCTGCGATTTCTCATCCTGGCAGGAGACCACAAGGCCCGTGGGCAAATGGGTCATGCGCACGGCGCTGTACGTGGTATTGACCGATTGCCCGCCGGGGCCGGAGGAACAGAACGTGTCGATGCGGACGTCCTTCGGGTCGATCTTGATCTCCACTTCATCCGCTTCGGGCAGCACCGCCACCGTGATGGCCGACGTGTGCACACGGCCTTGCGTCTCCGTCTGCGGAACCCGCTGCACGCGGTGAACGCCCGATTCGTATTTCAGCTTGCTGAAAACCTTGTCGCCATTCACCAAGGCCAGAACTTCCTTCAATCCGCCCACTGACGAGTCGCTGGTGTAGGTAACATCCACTTTCCAACCCATCGACTCCGCGTAGCGCATGTACATGCGAAAAGCCTCGGCCGCGAACAACGTGGCTTCATCGCCGCCGGTTCCGGCGCGAATCTCCAAGACTACGTTCTTGTCGTCGTTGGGATCTTTCGGAAGCAGCAGAACCTTCAGCTCCTCCTCCAGCTTGGCCATCCGCGGTTCCAGACGCGCGATGTCGTCGGCGGCCATCGCACGGAGTTCGGCATCCTCTTCCGCCAACATGGGACGCGCTCCGTCGAGGTCGGCGGCGGCCTTCTTCCACTCCTGATAACGGGTAACGACGTCTTCCAAATCGCGCGTCGCCTTCGCGGTCTTGCGATATTGTTCCGGGTCGCCGATGACATCCGGATCCGCCATCTTCGCCGTCAAGGCGTTGTAGCGCGTCTCCATGTCGTCCAGTCTGGCTCGATATTGCATGTTGGTGGACCCGGCTTAGGCGATGACGAGTTCCCCGCCTTGCTTCTTTTCCAACTCCATTGCCCCTTCCAGAGCATGAATGGCAACGGCAGTTTGATCGTCGGCCGGAGGCTGCGTGGTGATTTTCTGCAGCCACAAACCGGGTGCTGTCAGCGCCGCCATCGCGGAGCCCTTTCGCTTTGCGGCGAAGCGAATCAGTTCGTAGCTCAACCCTGCGATGACGGGCAGAAGAGCGATGCGCGCCGCGAACTTGGCGGCGAATCCGTCGAACGGCAGCAGCGTGTAGATCACCATGGAGATGACCATCACAACCAACAGAAAACTGGTTCCGCAACGAGGATGCAGGGTAGTGAACTTCTGAGCGTTCTCTACCGTGACGGGCTTGCCCGATTCGTAATTGTAGACCACCTTGTGTTCTGCGCCGTGATATTCAAAGACGCGATGAATGTCCTTCCAACGCGAGATGAGGTAGAGGAAGCCCAGGAATAGGATGATGCGGATGCCGCCGTCTACCGCGTTAAAGAGGATGCGGTTGTGGACTACGGGAAAAGACTTCTCCAACTGCGTGGCCAAAAACAGCGGAACAAACTTATAGAGAAAAATGAAGAACGCCAGATTCAGGATGAGACTGATCGCCATGGTCCACGACGAAAAGGTCTCTTTCTTCTTTGGCTTGCCAGTTTTCAACTCTTCATCTTCCATCAGAGCGTTCGCGGAAAACTGCAGCGCCTTGACGCCCAGTTTCATCGCCTGCCCCAAAGTTCCCAAGCCGCGCAGCACGGGATAACGGAAGATGGGATATTTTTCAGACACCTTGGCGAGTGGAGCTTCTTCGGTCACCATCTCTCCGCTGGCGCGGCGGACGGCAACACAATAGCTGTGCGGAGCGCGCATCATGACGCCCTCCATCACCGCCTGCCCGCCGACCAGGATCTCCTCGCCGCTTTCCAATACGGGCATGAGTTGCAGATGCGCGGCAAGCCGCAAATAATGTTTCGGGGTCAAGAAAGAAACAGCTCCTAACCTAAGTATATCGCAGGGGTTTTAGCTGGCCATCAATTTCGTAATGTCGTTGTATAAAACGAACACCACCACCATCATGAGGAAGACAAAGCCGACCTTGAACACGTTTTCCTTCAATTGCAGGCTCAGGTCGCGACGGATGAACATTTCGATGAGCAACATCAGGATGACGCCGCCATCCAGAATCGGAATCGGCAACAGATTGAAGATAGCCAGATTGAGGCTCACCATCGCCATCAAGCCGAGAAAACTGGACGGGCCTTCCTTCGCCGCCTCGGTGGAAATCTGCGCGATGCGAATGGGCCCTTCCAAGGATTTGGGGGACATTCTGCGCTCGACGATGCCCTTGAGAAATTGGAAAATCAATCCGGCGTTGCGAACATTGGCGCGCACCGATTCCACGAACGCCTGCGGCAGGGGCAATGAGACGTATGTCACCTGAGATTCCAACTCGACGCCGATCACATAACGGGTCTGTCCGCCGACGTCTTTCAAAGCAGGAGTCGCCGTGACGCGTCCCTCCTTGCCTTCCCTCAAATAGACAATTTCGACGGGACCGCCATTACTTTCCTTCATCACCTGGTGAAGTTTGGGAGTGGAACTGATTCTTTGCCCGTTCGCCGAAACAAACAGGTCCCCGGCTTGCAGCCCTACGCGTTCCGCCTCTGCGCCGGCGGAGACTCTGGCAATGCGGACCGGGGCTTGCTCCGCCCAGCCTATGATTCCAATGCCATTCTTTTCATCCAGTACCGGCGTGATGGCAATCGTACTCTTGCTCTTGTCGTCCCGCTCCACCTCCACGGTGACGGTCCTGCGCGCGCTGGAGACTTCCTTCAGAGAAATATCTTCCCACGTGGGGTTTACGATCTCTTCCACCTTCAGGATGCGATCGCCTTCGCGGATGCCGGCTTTTTTTGCCGCACCGTCGGGCGTGACAAAGCCAACCACCGGCGAATGCGTCATTGTGATCTTCGGAAAGCGGTTACTGAAGAGGCCCGTTACCAATACAACGGCAAGGACGACATTCATCGCCGGTCCTGCAAAGGCGATGATCAGCCTTTGCCAGCGCGGCTTGGACAAGAAGCTTCGCGGGTCGTTGACGTTTTCATCGCCTACCTGCTCACCGGCCATTTTGACGTAGCCGCCAAACAGGATAAGAGAAAAACGGAAATCGGTCTCACCCTTGCGAAAACCGAACAGGCGCGGGCCAAATCCGAAACTGAATGCTTCCACCTTCACATCGAAATGCTTGGCGGCCCAGAAGTGCCCCAATTCGTGCACCAAAATCATGACGCCGATGAGGACCAGCAGCCACCAGACGTTTTCCAGGAAGGCCATGAACGTACCTACGCTTTCACGCCCTCCGCCCGTGATTTTCCGGAAATTCGGCCGATTTCCCATATTTCAATTTATAAAATATTTTCGACCGATTTCGGCCAAAAAAAAATTTAAAATGTTTTTAGACAAAATTTTTTTTTTAAAAGAAAAATTAG
>JACPVQ010000219.1 GCA_016191645.1 Candidatus Solibacter usitatus | reverse complement strand
GTGCATCTGGTCGCCCCCGGTTGGAATGTGATCGGCGCGGGCGAACCCGCTCTTCCCGGCATCGCGTTGGGCCACAACGAAGAGATCGGTTGGGGCTTCACCATCGTCGGCATCGATCAGGGCGATCTCTACGTGGAAAAGCTGAACCCGGCGAATCGCGATCAGTATTGGCACAAGGGCGCGTGGCGCAACATGGAAAAGGAGCGGCAGCAAGTTCCGGTGAAAGGACGAGCCGCGGAAACCGTGGATCTCAAATACACCGTGCACGGCCCGGTGATTCATGAAGACGCGGCGAATAATAGAGCCTTCGCGTTGAAGTGGGTGGGCGCGGATCCCGGAGGCGCGGGCTACCTGCGCGCACTCGCAGTGAGCCGCGCGAAGAATTGGTCCGAGTTCAAATCCGCAGTGGCGGGCTACAAAGTTCCCTCGGAGAATCTTGTTTACGCCGATCGCGCCGGCAACATCGGGTGGATCGCTTCCGGCGCGGCTCCCATCCGGCCCAACTGGAAAGGCCTGCTTCCCGTTCCGGGCGACGGCGATTACGAATGGCAGGGCTTTCTTTCGCTCGATCAGCATCCGCAGGAGTACAATCCGCCGCGCCATTGGATTGCCACCGCGAATCACAACATTCTTCCGAAAGGATATCCGCACACTCTCGGTTTTGAATGGAACCCCGGCTATCGCCACCAGCGAATTGTGGAAATGATGTCGGCGCAAAGCAAGTTCGGCGTGAAAGATTTTGAACGCATGCAGTACGACGTTACCAGCGTGGCGGCGAAACAATTTCAGAACGTTCTGCGCAAGCGCCTGCCGAATGCGCACGGCGAAATGAAGCAGGTGTACGAACGGATGCTGCGCTGGGACGGCCGCATGACAACCGACTCCGTCGAGGCGTCCCTCTTCGAAGTCTGGACGGCGTTTCTCGGCGAGGCGGTCACCGGATCTCAGCTAGGCGCGGGCGCGAACCTGACAACCGTCTTCGATCTCCTGGAGCGCGAATCGGGCGGACGCGCGTTGCAAATCTCCTATGACGCCGCCGTTGCGCAGTTGCAGCGCTTACTCGGGACTAACCGTTCGCAATGGACGTGGGGCCGCTTGCATACGGTTAGCTTCCAGCATTCGTTGCGCGTGCCTGCGACTTTATCCGCGAAGTTCAACCGCGGCCCCATTCCGCGTCCCGGAGATGGCAACACGGTGAACGCCGCCGGAGGAGGATTCCGCCAATCGAGCGGAGCATCGTATCGTCAGATTCTTGACGTCGCGGATTGGGACCGCTCCGTTATCACGAATGTGCCCGGCGAATCGGGCGATCCGGACAGCAAACACTACGATGACCTTTTGCCGCTATGGTCCACCGGCCGTTATCACGCTCTCCCCTATTCGCGCAAAGCTGTGGAAGCGGCAACCGAAGAGCGAATCGAACTCAAACCAAAACGCTGAACTGTAGGTGTACTACTACTCTCCAGAATCTTCCCAAGCTGCGAAGATTTCCATTGGTTGCGGTTGTGCTGCTGTGTGAGGCAGATCTCCAGATCTGCGGATGGGTCTCCAGACCCCGACTCGGCTGCAACGCAGCCGATGGCCGCTTTGCGGCCATGCGGGATCTGGAGATCCCGCCGCAGGTCTGGAGACCTGCCCCACATGCAGACGGATTGGTAACATCTCCATTGGGACTTCCATGAAGATTTGTTATTTGCTGTGCGCCGCGATGCCATTATGCGCTCAGGACCTGACGACCATTCTGTCCTCCATCTCGCGCCAGACGGAGAAGAACGCCAAAATCACCGGCCTGCGTTTCAACTGCGCTCCCAAGGATTGCCGCGTCAAGCCCTTTGAGCACATTCCGGTGCAGGTGTTGGTGGACGGCGAACTCCCTGCAAGTGGAAACGACCAGCCGAAGAAAGGCCGCATTCGAATCTCGCCCGGCGCGATGAAAGTGGTGGAGACCAATGGCGGCGCGGTGTCGAAGCCGTTCAAGTTTCAGGGCGAGGACCCCGGCGGATTCGTCGAATCGGGCTCGGCCTTTCGCAGCATTGCGGAAAAGATTGCGGGCGACTACATCGTGTTCGACACTTTTCTGTACGTTGCGCCGGAGCAACCCGGTACATACACTCTGGAAAACGATACGCAAGGCGTGAAGGGACAAGTGAAGATCACCGTGGCCGCGGACGCGCCTTCGGTCAAGAAGCCGGAGGAAGCGACCTTCGAACCGGAGGACAAATCCAACGAACCGTACCGCGCCTTGGTGGAACATTACGCGCCGTTCTATGCACAGGAAACCTGGTTCCAGCCGAAGGCCGATATCCCCACTCGCTCCGATTTCGACAAGGATCTTATTGGCGACAACAATTGGGACAACCTGGACAAAGGCACCTCGCAAGCCTATGTTTACTACGCCGTCATGGAAACGGCCACGCATTGGTTTCTCCAGTACAACGTCTGGCATCCGCGCGATTATTCCGACAAGTGCGTCATTGGAAGCTGTCACGAGAATGATAACGAGGGCCTCACCCTCACCATCCAAAAAGACGGTTCGCAATTCGGGAAGCTTGTGCTGATGGAGACGCTGGCGCACGACAACGTCTACGCGTTTACGAACGATTCCGGGATTCGCGGCGCGGCCCATGGCATTGAAGGCCGCATCGAATTATTCGAAGAATCACATCCGGTGGTGTTCGTCGAATCCGGCGGGCACGGGCAATACGGAACAACGAAGAAGACGCACAGCCGCTATACCGTTTCCAAAGACCAGTTCGATGCAGGCACTGGAATCACGTTTCTCTACAAAGGCGTCGCCGAGCGGCCGCGCCACGCCAACGATCGCAAGGTCGGCTACGAACTGCTCCCCATTCTCACGCATTGGTGGCCGCGCGCCGCAATCGAGCGCGACCAGAAGATGTTCGACGCCTTCGCTACCTATCAACCCGCGGGTGGCCGGCCGGGAATGCAGCAGCCAAGAATTGGGATGACCTTCTATGGCCGCAAGCAGGCGGCTAACAAGGCAAAGCCGTTCTGGGGCTGGCAGGACAACAAGACGCTGAAGAACGGAATCCTCGCCGTCGGGCAATGGGGACTCGATCCCGCCTACGCCTTCACGCGAGTGGTGCGCAGCAGCGCGCCCGTCTCCACGGATTATATTTACAACCCGTATCTTGGAGTCTCCACTCCCGTCATCACTCCCGGAACCCCAGCGGTCACAGCTCCTTCCTCCGGCGGTATCCTGCCTTCCCTTGGACCCGCGCCCAGTGCGGCGGCGCAAGGCCAAATCGACATTGACGTGACGGTGGATGGTTCGTTAGTCTTCCACATCAGAGGATCCAACGTGACGCCGGAAGTGCTGAGCGGCCAGCCCGCATCGAACCTGCAAGTGCAAGCCGACGCATTACCCGGCGACGCTCCCAGCATCATCACGATTCAGAAAACAAGAGGCCGCGGCGAAGTCAAGATCGTGGAGCAGCCGTCGCCGCAAAACGGCATGACGCTGAAGGTTCGCGTCGACGACCCGAGCCGCGGCGCGGATCGCTACGTCTTCCGCGTTACTTGGAAAAGATCGAACTGATGCAATCCTCGTCGTTCGGCCATTACCGGGTTATCGAGAAGATTGGCGAAGGCGGCATGGGCGTCGTCTATAAAGCGCAGGACACGCACCTCGACCGTCTCGCCGCCATCAAAGTGCTCTCCCGCGATCGCGTCGCCGACCCCGAGCGTAAACGGCGTTTCGTGCAGGAAGCGAAGGCCGCCTCCGCGCTCAACCATCCGAACATTGTTGTGATTTACGACATCGACGCCGACCAGGGCCAGGATTACATGGCCATGGAGTACATCGATGGGCGCACGTTGGCCGATACGATCCACGGCCATCCGATGAAGCCGGCCGAGGCGCTCCGTGTGGCCATCGATATTGCGAGCGCACTGGAAAGAGCGCATGCGGCCGGCATCACTCACCGCGACATGAAGCCGTCGAATATCATGATCGATCGCGGCGGCCGCGTGAAAGTGCTGGATTTTGGACTCGCCAAGTTGACCGACAAAACGGAGACCGGTCCCGACGATGCAACCGTAGTCGCCCCCAAGACTGTCGACGGTGCAATCATGGGCACGCCGCACTATATGTCGCCCGAGCAGGCCGAAGGCATCAAAGCCGATTCGCGGACCGACATTTTCTCCTTCGGCGCTGTGCTTTATGAGATGCTCACGGGGCACATGGCGTTCAGCGGCCAGAACGTCGTGTCAGTGCTGGCCGCCGTCCTCAACACCGAGCCGAAACCGCTTCGCGCCATTGCCCACGGCCTGCCCGAGGAGATGGAGAGAATCGTGGCGCGCTGCCTGCGCAAAGATCGCGAGCGCAGATATCAAAGTATCGCCGATGTGCGGCTGGCGCTGGAGGAAGTGCGGGATTTGCCTGTCTCCACTCCTTCGGCTTCCTTCACATCAGGCAAGCAGTGGTGGTACGCAGCGGCCGTAACCGCCGTACTCGCCGCCGCGGCTATCGGGTGGTTTGCCGGACGCGGATCGCATCGCGCCTCCCCCGGCCCTTTGCCCGTGAAGCAGCTCACCGCCGACACCGGGCTCACTTTTGAACCCGCCATTTCGCAGGATGGCAAGCTGGTCGCTTACGCATCCGACCGCGGCGGCGAAGGTCATCTCGATATTTGGGTGCAGCATGTTTCCGGCGGCGAACCCATCCGGCTCACGCGCCACAAGTCCGACAATCATCAGCCAACGTTTTCCCCAGACGGTGGCCAGATCGCATTCCGTTCCACCCGCGATGGCGGCGGCATCTACGTGATTCCCGCTCTTGGCGGGACGGAACGGCTGATTGCGAAAAGCGGCCAGCGTCCGAGGTTCTCCCCCGACGGTGCTCTGATCCTCTATTACATAACCACGCCCGGTGCAAACGAGGGCGTGCGTCTGGCGACGATGCATGTCCTTCCCGCAGCCGGCGGCCAACCACGCCGCTTGATCGAAACCCACAACGGAGAGAAGCCCATCTGGTCGCCGGACGGCAAACGGATCGTTTTTCGCGGCGCGAAGTCCGGGGACCCGGCCATAAACTGGTGGATTGTTGACGCAGATGGAGGAACGCCAACGGCAATGGGCCTCGAACCGAGTGCTCCCCGGACTCCCGAGACTTGGACTTCTGATGGCTTTATCATTTTCTCAGCGATTGAGAATGAACGACCCTACCTTGGAAGATTCCCCATCCACGGCAATACGCTGGGCGAGGCGGAACGACTGACCTCAGGCGCAACCGAGGATTTCAACGCCTCCATCGCCGCCAACGGACTTATGTCGTTCTCCACCATCCATACGAGGGCGAATCTTTGGTCGCAAACGCTGGATGCGAATCGCGGTTTGGTGAAAGGCGAGCCACGCCGCCTTACACGGTCCACTGCAATGGACGTCCGGCCGCGAGCCGCGTGGAACGTGCCCCGAGTAAGCTTTCTTTCCAACCGTCTGGGCGTGCAGAAGGTTTGGGCTCTCGATCTCGATTCCGGCGAGCAGCATGCTCTTACCTCAGGAACAGAACGGGAAGATTGGCCGCTCGTATCAAGTGACGGGGGCCGCTTCGTTTACCGCAGCAGAGGGGGTGTTCTTGTGATGGATCGTGGCGAGTCGCCGCGGCTCTTGGATACCGGCGTTGGAACGCCGTGGTGTCTCTCCAGGGACGCCCGGTTCCTGCTTGCCGGCGCGGCGACCGGTAACAAGATCGACTTGACTGACCTGAACAACAATACCAGGACTGCTTTGATCGGCGGCCCAGGGTCGCCGAGGTCGGCCGTGTTTTCTCACGATGAAAAATGGATCGCGATTCACTCCATCATTTCCGCCATTAAGCGCCAGGTATTCGTGATGCCGTTCCAAGGCGCAACCGCAATTCCGGACTCCGCGTTCATCCCAATCACCGACGGCAAGACCTTGGATCGCGACCCGGAGTGGTCGCCTGATGACAACCTTCTATACTTCCAAACCGATCGCGACGGCTTTCGATGTTACATGGCACAGCGCCTGGATCCATCCACCAAGCGCCCCGCCGGCGAGCCCTTTTTCGTCCGCCACTTTCACGAACCGGCCGGCACTCTGACGATCTTTTCCAGCACGGGCCCCAGTTCTCCGGCAATCCTGGCGGACCGCATGATCTACTCGCTCGGAGAGCGAACGGGAAACGTGTGGCTGATGCCGCTTGGCAAACGCAATTAAGCCGCGTCGTGGGCTGACTAGGGTTCCACTTCCAACAACGCCCAACCAGGCAGTGCCGCGGGCTTCCCGGCCTGAAATACTACCCGGCGGGATTTTGGAAACGGAAGCCCCGATTGGATGGATCTTCCAAACATGGGCAATTGCCGGAGCAGATTACGAAACCCGTCCTGCGCCGTATCCTGCACCGACACTTTCGATAGGAACCCGCCGCCCCAGCCAATCTGTAGCAGGCAGCCATTGCCTGCTGTCCGGCATTTGTCCAGTTGTCCCCGCAATTCCTGCAAGGACCGCTCTACTTCAGGCAGCCCAGCGGCGGAACAATAGCTTTCGTGGTTCTCCAGAAGCTTGGCAGCAAAATCATTAGCCGCCTCAAGTACAGCCGACACCTTGGGCGCTTCCTTCCAGCGCAGGGCCGACGCCATCTCCGCACCGGATAAAGACATTGGGCGCGTGATGCTCCCAAAGAATTGCGTCCCGGGTGCCGCCATTTCGCAAAAAACCGGAGTGCTGTCGTCTACGCGTTTGGCCTCAACGTTTCCGCGTCCCGCCTGCTTCCACCCCAATTCCGTCTTCCCGCCGCGGGAAACCAGGTTCGCGGTCCGCACCACGTAGATCTTCATGACGCCCGGCGTCACTGCCGCCGAATCCGTCACCGCCACTCCGCGCATCTTGCTGTAGCCTTCCAGGCCAACTCCGTGGGCCTCGGCAGGTTCCGCGGGCCATCTCGGCAGCCGGTCGCGTTGGAAACTTTCCTGCACCATCTTCGATGCGTGCTCGCTCCATCGCGAAAACAGAAACCCAGTATGCAGAGCCCCTTTTAATGCCGATGCCGGAAGATAAGCCCCCGCCAATCCGGAAGCGAACGTCGGAATAAACAGGTGTTCGCCCATCTGCCGGTTCCAGATGTTGGCGATATCCGGATGTTCCAACGGAATGCGCCGTCCCGCGTAATTCTGTGCGAATCCGCCCCAACTGGCGAAGTCCAGCTTTTCCGCCTTGCGCAGTTGCACCAGATAGCTTTCCAGCCGCGGGCCTTTCGCCAGCAGCTTGAAAATCCGCTTCTGATCGAGAACGTTGACATGATCCTTCCACACCATGTAGTCGATGGGCGACAGCTTTTGTCCGTCGCCAACCAGCGTTGGAGTGAGGCACGTCAGTTTGTATTTCATGCCGCAACCCGCCACGGAATTGGGATCGCTACCGCCAAACCGGAGCGGTACACGGAATGCGCGGAACCTGCCGGGGCGACATCGGCGGCATTGCCCCGCAGCGGCGTCTCCGAAAGCAGAACCGATCCTTCCGTGATCATCTTTGAAACCAGTTTTCGCGCACCGCCTTCCATACGGCCGCCTCGATCAACCACGGAATAGGATCCGCGGCTCCAATCCACCTGATCGGCGGCACCCGGACTATACATGGAAATCAGCCAGTAGGCCGTTTCCGGAACAGCGGTCTCAGTTACTTCCGCACCATCGGTCGCCTGTGGCAACAAAGACGGCGGGTGAATGAGCAGATTTGGAAACTCGCCGTTGCGAAACTCCGGCTGCTCGGCGCGTCCCCAACCTCTCGATCGCATCGCTCCCGCGCCCGTATCGGCCAGCAGCCGGAACGCCGCTTTGAGAACCGGACTCCACTGGCGCGCCGCGGCGCTGGACGAAAAAACGGCCATGCACCAAAGCCCCGCGTCCGGCGAGAACTCCAGGCACTGCGCGGACCTCGGCTCGGAACCTGTTCCGCTCCATCGATCCACCGCCAGCGAGGTGCGCGTTACCACGCGAAACGGGCCGCGCGGCAGCTGGCCGCGGTGAATGCGCAGCAGCGATTCACTTTCCACATCCACCGCCCAATCCTCATCGCGCAGGCGTTCGCCGTTAAGCAGGTATTGCACCGCCTGCGCGGGAACGAAGCGCGCCGCTTTCCAGCGCACGCGCGGCGATGGCGGCAATGGCCACAGACTGCGCGGCGGCGTAATTAAAAGAGTATCGCCGGTAAATGGAAAGCACGACGTCAACCGCACGCTCGGCTCCGCCGCATGCACATTTGCAGCCAACCACTGGTCCATCGATCCGAGCTGCCCGATGGCAATAGTCAAAGCGGAAAACAGCGCGTCGCTGGAGAACACCGCCGACGGCGGACCTCCCGGTCCACTGGCGGGCGAGATTCTCCACGGACCGTTCGGCCGCAGTTTGATGAGGAGCCCGGGCATTCCGTACCTACGCCAGCCGCCCTGCGAATTCTCCGTCGCGAACCAACGCCAGTAATGCGGACGAGTCCGCATCTTTAACAAGTTCCTGCTCCGCGGAGCCTTCCGTATAAAAGCCTTTGCCGCGCCATGCCACGCGGATATCGCCCAGCCGCACGCGGCCGTTGCCGCGCGATCCGCCGCCGCCCAGGCTATCGTCCTCCAGCAGACGCAAGCCGCCGCAAAGCGTCGCCGCCAATTCCTTGTCCTCATCGCAGAGAACGTCCAGAATCATGCGCAGCCGGAATTTCGCCCCCGCCGGCACCCGTTCCAATGTGCGCGGGCTGGCCTGTGAAGTCACGCGATCCACGGCGCTCTCGCTTTTCACTTCCGTCAATTCGTCGTCCAGGTTCTCGCGCATTTGCGCCGTGATGCTGTCCGCATCCAGCGGCGCGTCGTAAACGGCCAGCCGCGCGGGCGTCGCCGTGGCGCCGTCCAGCGACTCTCCGCTCATGCGCTCCACACGATTAGGATTGCGCCCGAATAGCAGACAGATTTCGTCCCCGGCGCGATCGCTTTGATGGATGCGCACCTCTTGGCCCTTGCGCCTCGATAGATACACCATCTCGGCGGGATCAAGACCGGCGGCATGCTCCAGCAGAGAACGCAATCGCCCGCGGATGGAGCTGCCCGGAACGTACGGACGGCCAAAGGCGTCCTTCACAACCGGATTGTCCGCGCCGCCAATTTCCAGCGATCCTTTCCCGGCGCCAATGTGCAGGCCGCTTTCGCAAATGAGACTGGCTTCCAGCACCAGCTTGCCTTGGAACTTCAACGTGGTTTGCGATGTATGAGAACTCATGCTTGCTTCCGTTCGTGATTATTCGTTGTAGGCGACAATGGCTTCAAACAGATCGCGAAACCGCTCGTAGCCTTTGGCGTCGTTTTTGCGCGTGACCTGCAACAGCAGCTTCTCCAGCGTGTCCAAACTGCGCAGAGAATGCCGCGCAATGGTGTAAGCCAGACGCGCCCGCAGCATGACAAATTGATGTTGCCGCTCGTTTTCCGGAGCGCGTGTGGCGCGCCGCACCGAATTGTACAGACGCCGCAGCTGGCTGCGCGTGCCCGAATCCATGTCGCGCAGACGCATCACAATGGCGTGCGCCTGATTGTCCAGATAGAGGCTGTCCGCCATCAGTTTGTCAATGTCGATATCAAATGGACTCTCGAACCGTCCGCCCCCGGGCCGTCCGCCATCGCGCCCGCGGTTGTCGCGTCCGCCCTCGCGGCCTCCACCTCCGCCGCCTCCACCCTCGCGGCCTCCGCCTTCCCGTCCCCCGCCTTCGCGGTGCGGCCGATCCTTCTTCTGCTCTTTTTGCGCTTCCGACATGTTTATGCCTCTGACAATAGTCTCGCCCACTCAAGGGCCACGCGGCCCGCTGGCCGCAGCTTCACTTCCGTCGAATTCTTTCCCGTGAGTTCTACAATCAGCGAACTCCGCAGCCGTTCCAATTCGCGGTCGCGCGCGGCGGGCAGAACCCGCAATACGCGCCGGTGCAGCCGCCATGGTTTTTCCAGCGCGCCTTCTCTTTTGCGCGACACCGCGAACGGAGAAAAAACTTCCTCGCGGTAGAACGCCGCCAGCTCGCTCAGGAATTGCGTGTTCCCGCCAAACTCGCGCATCACGCGAACCATCGTGTCTTTCAGTTCGGCTGCGCCATTCACTTGCCGCCACTCCAGCACGCGTCCCAACAGCGCAAAGCAATCGCGGGAAGTGCACTTGGCGCGTTCCATCATTTCGCCCGCTTCGGCAAACACCGCCGGCAGTTCCGCGCCGTCCCCCGCAAGCGCCAAAGACATTGTGATGGTCTTGCCTTCCGCGCCTGGAAACTCCTGCAAACTGATTTCCGAGAAACGGCGGAACAGCCGGTGCAACTCCCTGCCGAGCTGAATCAGGGCGTCCCACGCGCCGTAAACCGCGAAATCGTCGCCGCCGGAGTAGAGAATGGTCACCTTGCGCCAATACTCGGGCAGGGAGCACAGGCCCTCCAACTCGCCGGCGAAAAACTGCTTGTATAGAACGGAAAGCTGTACGTGCTCCTCAATCGACTGCACGCGCCGCAGCCGCACGTCCAGGCTGTCCACGTCGCCGCGCAGTACGCCCCATGCTTTGCAGCCATCGGCGCGTCCCGCCAGATCTACGGCTTGTACGGCCGCCTTTCCGTCATCGCTGAGCGCCGTATGCCGGGCCAGCAGAATCTGATCCGGGCCCGACCCCAACGTCCACGTATACTTTCCTTTGCCGGCTTGAATCTCGCCCGGCGCGTCCGGCGACCAGCCAATGGTCTGCTGGTCCAATAGACCGCTTCCCAACTCCTGGAAATAAGCGTCGGGCGACTCTGTCCGCATCGCCCCCGGTAGCGCGGATGTGGGCCGCAAAGGCGTCCCCTTCGCCGTAGCCAGCGATTCGCGTAGCCTGCGCCGCACCACCGCCCAATCGCCTAGATTCTCTGTCGAGCCCCACACCAATTTCAGTTCGCCGCCGCTCAGCCGCGCGATGTCCGAATTGCAGACCGCAAGGAATTCTTCCGCCTTCGGCATCCATTCCCGCGGCAAAACCAGAAAAAAGTGCCCGCCGCCGCTCGATCCCAAAAGGATTTTGGCAAGGCCCAGTTCATTAAGCAGCGCCCTGGGAACCACTTCCGAAAGCAGAGACACCCACGCGCTGCGGCCCGCGAACAGCCGTTCCAGGCCGCTCCTGTCACCTTCCATGGGAGCCGCCAGGAATTCACACGCGCCGGTAATGCTGCCTTGCAGGAAAATCTGGATGGACATTCGAGAGAACCGCGATCAGACCCGGAAACTAATCAGTATAAGCGTTTGACCGGCACCCGCGCTATCTGCCAGGCGCGACTCGGAATCGGCGAATCGAGCACGAGGTTGTTGCTCACAGCCGATTGGTACACTAGACGTCTATTCTAAGTCAGATCTTTAGAAACGTAACAAGATTTCAGACAAGATTTGAGACTCACGACGCCTTCGCTTGCGGGAAGGCTTCGTAAATCAGTTCGTCCATCTGAGCATCGACACGGTCGAGAGAAGCCCG
>JACPVQ010000011.1 GCA_016191645.1 Candidatus Solibacter usitatus | reverse complement strand
CCCCACAAAAGAGCATACCCGCAACAAATGAAAATCTTTGCAGCCTAGTCTAGTCTAGGATGATTTCAAAGTCTAGAACTTCAACGTCAACGACAATTGCCACGACCGCGGCACGTCCTGATTCGTGCTGCTGCCGAAGGCGGAACTGGTCACCGTGGTGTTCGGCGCAAACAAATTCGGATGATTGAGGGCATTCAGGCATTCGGCGCGAAATTGGAAGTAAACCTTCTCGTTCACGTAGAACGATTTGATGGCCGAGAAATCCCAGCGCGATTGGCCGTTGCCGCGCACGCCGCCGAACCGGAGCGGGGAAACGCGAATGCTGCTCGCCAGTTGCTGCGCCGTGTTTTTGTTGAAGCCGGCATCGGTGTTGAACCATCGATCGACGCTGCGCTGGCTTGTGGGCAGAACAAGCTTGCTCGAGTCCCCCGTGAACAGCGTCCACACATCCCCGAAGCCAAGTGGGGCCCCGCTTTGGCGCTGCACGACGCCGTTGAGCTGCCAGCCGCCGGCAAAGAAATTGAGCGCCTTGGGCATCCCACCGGCGAACGCGCGGCCGCGGCCGAAGGGGAGTTCCCAAATCCCTGTGGCCACCAGATGATGCATGCGGTCGAGATCGGAGATTGTGCGGTACGGCCCGTTGTCCGTGGGGTTGAGAAACTCCGTTGCCTGCATCGTTTTCGACCACGTGTAGGAAAGCTGGAACGTATAGCCCTTGGAAAAACGCCGCTCGGTGCGGAATTGCAGCGCGTGATACCACGTGTAACCGACGGGCTCTTCCACCGATACGCCGCTGAATTGCGGATACGGCCGCAGTAGATTGGCACGGGAAATTGTCGTGCCGTAGATCGGGTTGGTTCCCAGAAATGGATTGGGGAACGTCTGGCTGAGGAAGTTGATGGTGGTGGTGTCGCGCACCGGAGAGGTGCTCAGATACCTTGCCGGCGTGTTGTTTAATTGATGATTGATGCCCAGACGCGTGCCGCGATTTCCAACGTAAGTGGCCTCCATCAGAAACTGTCCGGGCAGTTCGCGCTGCATTCCCATGGACCAGCGTTGAATGTACGCGCGTGTTCGCTTCTCCGGATAAAACGTCACCGCCTGGCCCAGGTTCGTGGACAGGCCCCCGTCCGCCCCGCGCGGCGCAAGCAAGCCCGCCGGGAAGGGATTCGCCGTCGTGGCGACGTACGTCAACCCGTTGTTGAGCGAAGCCTGAATGGGGGTGGCTTGGCTGAATCCTGTTTGCAGCCCGGCGGTTTTGTTGACGCCTACCGTATCGAAGAACACGCCGTAGCCGCCGCGAACGGTCGTCTTCGTGGTCCACTGATAGGCGAAGCCGATGCGCGGCATGAAGTCTCGTTTATCGGTGTTCCAATAGGTGCGCGGATTCTGGCCCACGTTGACATAAGTCAATCCGCCGGGCACTTTGAACTGGCCCGCGGGAAGTTCGGCGATGGGATTCGCGCTGTAGTTGGCGATGGCTTGCGCGGCGATGGGGCTGGCCTGATCAAAAGCGAAGTGCGCCACCGACCGGTTGAACCGCTCCGTCACGGGCGATTCGTATTCGTAGCGCAGGCCCAGGTTCAACGTCATGCGCCGCGTAATCTTCCAATCGTCGTGCAGGAAAACGCCGAACCATTTGTCCTGCTGCGCGTAGCTCGCGCTGCGATCGAGTTCGCCGGCCGGAACGCCCAGCAGGAAGGCCGTCAATTCGCCGCCCACCGTAGGCGCGGTGGAATTGTCCAAAGGCCCGCGCGTGTAAATGCTGCTGAACGCCAGCTGCGGCGCGGTGTCCAGTTGAAAGCGTCCCAGGTTCTGGCGGTAGACGCGAAAGTCGGTGCCGAAACGAATGTTGTGATTGCCGACGAGCTTGGTGAACGTGCCCGAAAGCGCGTGCGTGAGCGAGGCAGTTCCCCCATCGCCGCTCTCCCAGTTTCCGAGTTGCGTCAGGTTGCCCACCTGCACATTGGGAAATGTGGCGAGGTTCTTGTTAATCAGGCCCACCAGCTGTGAGGAGAAGCCAAGCGTGCTGAGATCGAAACCGCGGCTGTTGCGGCGCTCTACGAAATCGCCCGATTCCAAGCCGTAGCGGAAGTTGAACAGAAACGCCGGATTGATGACGTACACGTCATCGAAGGCAAATCCCCTGTTGTGGCGATTGAGAATAATGCCGACCGCGGGAGTGTTGGGGAACGTGTGGTTCTTGTTTTCTTCCCAGAAATCGGTGTGAAAGCGCAGAAACGCGCGGTGGTTGGAGGAGAAAGCGTGATCGATGCGGCCCAGATGATCCCAAGTGCTTTCCAGCGCCGAAGGAGTGTGGAAATAATTCTGGCCGCCATCGCGCAGACCCGTTTGATTCGGAGAAGGCCAATAGGTAATAATTTTCTGCGCCACGGGATCGAGGCGGCTGGTGGGAATAATGTTGCCCGCGAAAGGCTGGCGTTGAAAACGGCCCGCAGGCGCGGCAACGGTTGTTGCGGGGTCGTATACCTGATAGGTCCCGTTGATGGCCAGCAGCGCCGAAAGATCGCCGCGGCGCATGGCCTCCGTGGGAACCGTGCTGAGAAAAGTCTGCGGAACGCCAAAGCGGTTTTCCTGATAGCCATAAAACCAGAACGTTCGATTCTTGCCGTTGTACGCTCCGGGAATCAGCACGGGACCGCCCGCGACGATGCCCCAGCGATTGTCGGTGTAGTGCGGAAGCTTCTGCCCCGTGCGGTTCTGGAAAATATTGGGAGCGTCGAAAGCGGAGTTGCGCAGCGCCCAGTGCGCTTCTCCACGCAGTTGATTCGTTCCGCTTTTTGTACTGACGTTGATAACGGAACCGACGGTGTGGCCGGCGCCGGCATCGAACGCCGCCGTTTGCACTTTGAATTCGCCCACGGCGGCCGCGGGGGGAATGAAACCGACGCGCGTCGAACCGCCCTCGGCCTGCGTGTTGGAAACGCCGTCCAGCGTAAACTCGTTGTTGTAATTGCCCGCGCCGTCGGTGGCGAATTGCGAGTTCTTGTTGATGGAGAACGACCCGGATTTCGCCAGACGCATATCGGTGCTGTTGATCACGCCCGGGGCAAGCTGCACCAGCACCATGACGCTTCCGCCGAACGTGGGAAGATCGATAACGCGTCTCTGATCCACTACCTGTCCCAACGACGAAGCGGCGGTATCCAGCAGCGGCGTCTCCTCGCGAACTTCCACCATCTCGCGCGTGTCGCCGATCTGCAATTGCAGATTCACTTCCACGCGGTCGTTGATGCGCAGTTCGATTCCCTCGCGCACTGATTTCTTGAACCCCGCCGCCTCGCCCTGCAATGTGTAAGTGCCCGTCATGAGATAGGGCAGGGCGTAGTTGCCGGATTCGTTGCTGCGCGCGGCGACGGTCACTCCCGTCTGCGTGTTGGTGGCGCGTACTTGCGCGCCGGCAATGGCCGAACCGGTGGCGTCCAGAACATGGCCGACAATTGCGCCGCGTGTTTCCTGGGCAGCCAGTGGAGCCAACAGCGGCAGGAAGAAAAGGAAAAGAGAAACCCGAAGTCGCATAGTGTGCTCAATTCTATCAAACGGCGGCGCGCGCGCCGCGCGGCGTGGTAATATTCATCCCGGCAGCATCTTACACGGCCACAAAGGACCCGCCCCATGACATCCTTATTCGATCTTGCAACCTTCTGGTGGGTGATTCCCATCGCCATCTTTCTTATCTTCTACCGTTGGACTTTCCGCCTTCTGGGCATCGCCTCCATCCCCGAGGACTCCATCGGCATCATCAATAAAAAGTTTGTTTTGTGGGGGTCCCACAGGTCGCTGCCCGATGGGAAGATCATTGCACTGAAAGGCGAGGCCGGTTTCCAGGCCGACACTCTGGCTCCGGGACTCTACTTCGGCTATTGGCCCTGGCAGTACAACATCCTGCGGCAAAAGTTCACGGCCATTAACGAAGGCTACATCGGCGTGGTGGAAGCGCGCGACGGCAACCCGCTGGCAAACGGCCGCGTGTTAGCCAAACAAGTGGAATGCGACGCGTTTCAGAGCGCGCGGGCGTTTCTCGAAAACGGCGGTGAGCGCGGTCCGCAAATCAAAGTCATCCCGCCGGGCTCCTTTCGCATCAACACCGCGCTGTTCAGCGTCGTCATGGAAAAGGTCACCGAAATAGAAGACAACATGGTTGGCATTGTGACCACCAAGGAAGGCCGTCCGCTCGCTACCGGTGACATTGCAGGCAAAGAAGTGCCGGGGCACAACATGTTTCAGGATGGCCAAGCCTTCCTCGATGCCGGCGGATTCAAGGGCTTGCAGGAGCAAGTGATTCTCGCCGGCCGCTACTTTATCAATCCTCGTTTGGCAACCGTGGAATCGCGTGAGATGACATCGGTGCCTATTGCCAGCGCGGGCGTCGTGATCGCTTATGTCGGCATGCCCGGTGTGGACACCACCGGCGATACCTTCAAGCACGGCAATCTGGTGGGCAAAGGACAAAAGGGCGTGTGGGCCGATCCTCTGGATCCCGGCAAATATCCCATCAATCCGTATACGCACAAGGTCGAGTGCGTGCCGACCGCAAATGTCGTGTTGAACTGGGCCACCGGAAAATCGGAAGCGCACAATCTGGATAAGAATCTTTCCACCATCACCGTTCGCTCCTCCGATGGGTTCACCTTCAATCTCGACGTCAGTCAGATCATCCATATCCCGCGCAACGATGCGCCGAAGGTGATCGCGCGCTTCGGCAACATCGCCAATCTCGTTACGCAGGTGCTGGAGCCAACCATCGGCAACTACTTCCGCAACGCGGCGCAAGGCTCGGACGTGATCGATTTTCTCCGCGGCCGCAAGGAACGGCAGGAGGACGCCAAGACGCGCATCTCCACGGCGTTGACGGAATACAACGTGGTTGCCGTCGACACGCTCATCGGCGATATCACACCGCCCGAAGCGCTCATGAAAACGCTCACCGATCGTAAGATCGCGGAGCAGGAAAAGACGACCTTCGAAACGCAGCGCATGGCGCAGGAGACGCGCAAGAGCCTGGAGCAGGCCAAGGCGCAAGCGGACACGCAGGCTGGAGTTGTGGCCGCGGAACGGTCGGTGGAAATCTCCGAGTTCAATGCCAAGGCCGTTGTGAAGAAGGCGGCGGGCGAGGCGGAATCGAAGACCATCAACGCAAAAGCGGATGCCGAAGTATTGACCGTCGTCGGCAACGCAACCGCCGAACGAACCACCGCCGTGGGTACGGCGGAAGCCTCCGTGATCAAGCTGAAGACCGAGGCCGTGGGACAGAACAACTATGCCGTGATCGAAGTAGGCCGCGCGCTGGCTGAAGCGAAGACCGCGCTGGTGCCGCAAATCGTCGCCGGCGGCGCAGGCGGGAGCGACGGCGGAAATTCCCTGGTCAATATCCTGCTCGCCGGTCTCATTCGAGACGGGATGAAGAAGCCCGAGTAGCATCCAAAATGCGGTATGCTGAACCCATCCGCTTTGCGAAACACAAAGGAGTAATTTAGATGCGCTTCATGAGTTTGATCGTATTGACAGCTTTGCTGTTCACACCGGCAGCAACGCCGCAGGAAGTCACCGCCGGAATTTACGGCATCATTCAGGATGCCACCTCCGCCGTGGTTCCCAACGCCGTCATCCGCGCCCGCAACGTGAGTACGGGAATTGTACGCGAAACGAAATCGGACGAAGCCGGCAACTTTCTCTTCACGCTCATTCCCATTGGCGCCTATGAAGTCACGGCCGAGGCCAGCGGTTTCAAGAAAGCGAACATTTCCAGCGTGCAGCTGCGCGTTAACGACAACCGGCGCATCAACTTTTCTTTGGAGGTCGGCCAGATTGCCGATCAGGTCACCGTCGAAGCGGCCGCCGTCTCCGTGAACACCGCCACGGGCACGACGTCGCAACTGATCGACGGCAAAGACATGGTGCAATTGCCCGCCCGCGGACGCAACGTCTTGCCGTTTGCGCTCCTCATGCCCGGCGTTGTATCCACCACTCCCTACGATCGCCGCAACAATAACTCCGCTGTGAACGGCGTCCGCCCCACGCACAACGCTTGGCTGCTCGATGGCGGTTACAACATTGATACCGGCGGAAACTGGGGCAGCCCGCTGGCGCCCAATATCGAAAGCGTCGCCGAGTTCCGCGCCATTCGCGGCAACTATTCGGCCGAGTTCGGAGTCGGCGGCGGTTCGCAGTTCAACGTGATCACCAAGGGCGGTTCCAACAGCCTGCACGGATCGCTTTACTACTTCCATCGCAACGACAAGCTCAACGCGCGCAATTTCTTTCTCGCCTCGCGCGCGCCCTTCCGCGGCAATGATTTCGGCGGCAGCGTCGGCGGTCCGGTTTACATCCCCAAGGTTTACAACGGCAAGAACAAAACGTTCTTCTTCGTGCTCATCGGCGCCATCAAGGAGCGCCGTCAGGAGAGCTTCTTCAACATCGTTCCCACCGCCGCTCAGAAGACCGGCAACTACAGCGCCATCACCCGCCTTGTTTACGATCCCGATAACGGCCAGCCGTTCGCGGGCAACATCATTCCCGCCGCGCGCATCGATCGCAACGCGCTTGGTTACGCCAAGATGTATCCCGATCCGAATTTCTCCGACGCTTTGGGCCGCAATTCGTTTTTCCTCCAGGGCCGCACCGACAACACGGACGAAAAGAACATTCGCGTCGATCACAATTTCACCAACAACCACCGCGTCATGTGGCGGCTCACTCCGGAGTTCCGGCTCAGCAATTTCGCCAACTCTTCCGGTTTCTCATTCCTGCGGCGGCAGGATGAAACGCCCGCGCGCAACATGACCGTCAACTACAACGCCTCATTCCGTCCCAACCTCATCATGGACTTCAACTGGGTGCGCAGCCACAACCGCATCAAACAGTTTCCGCCCGATCTCAGCGGTTCCGTGTGGGGCATCAACATTCCGCAGCTCTTCGCCGACAACGAACAGACGTACCCGCTTTCCAGCCTCAATCTCTCGAAAGTTCCCGATCGCGTGCCCACCATTTCGCTTACCGGCTACGCGGCCGTCGCGCCGTCATCCCCGTGGAGCAACTACCAGACCATCTACGAATTTCGCGATTCGTTCACGTGGATCAAAGGCGCGCACACCGTCAAGTTCGGCGGCAATTATTCCTACGAAATCAAATTTGAGCCTACCAACACCGACGTGTTCGGACGCTTCACCTTCGATGGCCGCAACACGCGCCAAGCCGGCGTCACCTCGGGCGGCGACGCCTTTGCCGACATGCTGCTGGGCCGGGCCACCTCTTACGACGAGACCAACACGGTCGCGTTCAACGACAATCGCCGCAACGCCTTCGAAGCCTACGTCGACGATTCGTGGAAGGCCACGCGCCGCCTGACGTTGAACTTCGGTCTGCGCTATTCCTATTTCCCGCCCGCGCATGAGCCCACCAACCGCCTTCGCGCGTTTGTGCCCGGCCAGTACAACCCCGCGAAAGCCGTCACCGTCAACGCCTCCGGCCAGATTCCGCGCGGCGCGGGCGATCGTTTCAACGGCCTCGTCGATCCCACCGCGTTTTGGCAAACGCACAAGACGAACTTCGCTCCCCGCTTCAGCTTCGCTTACGATTTGGCGGGCAACGGAAAGACCGCCGTGCGCGGCGGATATGGAATGTTTTACAGCCGCGAGATTCTCGGGGCGTTCATTCTCATGTCGGGCAATCCGCCGTTCTCCGAACTGGTCACCATCGACAACACCCGCGTGTCATCTCCCGGCGGCGGTTCCTCCCGCAACTTCGATCTGCCCATCGGCCTCGGCTCCATCGATATGAATCAGTTGACGCCGTACACGCAGCAATGGAATCTCAACATTCAGCACGGGCTGGGCAGCCACACTGTTCTCGAAGTCGGATACTCGGGAAGCCGCGGCATCCACTTCATGCGCACGCAGGATCTCAATCAGCCCACGCCGAACGCGCTCATCCCGCAAGGCGGCGCAAATGCCAATCAATTGCGGCCGTACAAAGGCTGGGCCGCCATCAGCCACCGCGAGCAAAGCTATGCGTCCAACTATCATGGCCTGCAAATCGGACTCAATCGCAACTTCACGCGCGGCCTCATGTTCCAGACGGCGTACACGTGGTCCAAGGCCATCGACAATGCCGATTTCACCGGCGGCATCTACGGCAACTATCCCAACACGCAGAACGCCGGCGGCGAGCGCGCCTTGTCCAGCTTCGACGCGCGGCACAATTTCATCGGCAGCCTCATCTACGAAATTCCATTCCTCAGAGGCCGCAAGGATTTGATCGGCCGGGCATTCGGCGGCTGGCAGGCCGGCACCATCTACACGCTGCGCACCGGTCTGCCCATCAGTCCGGAGTTGGGCCGTGACATTGCAGGCACCGGATCCGCCACCAGGCAGCGTCCGCTCGCTTCCGGTTCGCCTGCGCTTTCTCACGATCAACGCAATCTCGCGCAGTGGTTCAACGGCGGCGTCTATTCGCTTCCCGCGTTTGGAACGTTCTCGCCGGTGTCGCGCAACATCGTCGGCGGCCCGGGCTGGAATCAGTGGGACATGAACTTCATGAAGGCGATTCCCATTAAGGAAGGCATCCGCATGGAGTTGCGCGCCGAAGGATACAACTTCTTCAATCACACGCAGTTTAACGGCGTCGGCACCAGTTTCAGCACACCCACCACTTTCGGACGCGTCACATCCACTCGCA
The DNA here is from genome assembly GCA_016191645.1 of Candidatus Solibacter usitatus. Classification (GTDB taxonomy): domain Bacteria; phylum Acidobacteriota; class Terriglobia; order Bryobacterales; family Bryobacteraceae; genus CADEFT01. Next base: position 17,482 of record JACPVQ010000011.1, on the reverse strand, counting down.
ATGAACGCAGCTTTATGGTTGGCGCTCGCTTACAGTTCTAATCTGTTCGCCGACGATTGCCGCGCTTGCCACGCGGCCATCGCCGAATCGTTTTCCAGAACTGGCATGGGCCGCTCCATCACGGAGCGGCCCGCGGTTTCTCCAGCTACTTTTTATCACGCGCTTTCCAATCGTCACTACACGTTCACCGCGGGCAAGCTGAAGCGCCATCAAGTGGACGCCGCCGGCGTGGAAATCAACGTCATCGAAAAGTCCATCGACGTCGCCATCGGTTCCGGAAACCACGCCGTCACCTATGCCCATCGCACCGGCCAGGGACGCCTGCTGGAACTCCCCGTGAGTTGGTACAGCCAGCCGAAGGCTTACTTTATGTCGCCCGGATACGACGCTGCGAATCATCCCGGCATGAGCCGCGAAGTGCTGGACACTTGTTTGTTCTGTCATTCCGATTCGCCGCGGCCCGCGGCCATCACGTGCCGCCGCTGTCATGGCGATGCGTCGGCGCATTTAAGTAAACCCGCCCGCGGGACCATCTACAACCCGAAGCAGTCCATGGAAGTTTGCCTGCAATGTCACCTGGAAACCGTCTCTCGTGGCATTTCCGATTCCATCCGCCAACCCGGACGTTCCGTATTCAGCTACCAGCCGGGCGAACCGTTGGCGGCCTACAAACTGTACTTCGATCGCGCCGACGCGCCGCAGCCGCGCTTCGAGGTGAACCACGCGGGCTACCGGTTGATGCAATCCGCATGCTTCCGCAAATCCGCCGGTAAACTCACCTGCGTCACCTGTCACGATCCGCATACGGCTAAGGTTCGCGATGCCTGCAACTCCTGCCACCAATCGCTCCACGCGCGAAAAGAAAATGCCGCGGCATGCCCCGCCTGCCACATGCCCAAACGCACTGCGCAGGATGCCATCCATGTTGCGATGACAGATCATTGGATTCAACGCAACCCGAAGTTCGAGAACCCGCGGCAGGAAAACCATCAGCCTTACACAGGTCCCGTCGTGCCATTCTACACCAAGGCCGACCCGCTTACGCTGGCGGTGGCGAATGTGCGCGAGCCAAGCGCGGCCTCCGCGGCGCTGCTGGCCAAGTACGTGGAACGCAATCCGGCCAACGCATCCGCCTTTGTATCGCTGGGGAAAATGCTCATCCAACTGAATCGTCTGAGCGACGCCGAACAGCGATTGCGCCGCGCCGTGACGCTCGACCCGATGCTCACAGCGGCGCGGACGGCTTTGGCCGTCGCGCTCGGCCGGCAGGGAAAACTCGAAGAAGCGGCCCGCGTTCTCGAAGCCGCGTCGTCTTCCAATCCCGACGACCCGCTGGTGTGGTTCAACCTATCGACCACTCTTCGCATGCTGAATCGCGCAGACCGCGCCGATGCCGCAATGCGCGAGGCCGTCCGGCTTCAGCCCGGCATTCGCTAAAACACAAACTTCAGCGCGGCCTGAAACGTTCGCGGCCCGCCGCGGCCGCTGTTCGCCACCGCCGTAATCAGCCCCGCGTTGCTGACGTTGTAGTTGTTCTCCGGCAGCAGGAAGTTCGGATGATTCAGCGCGTTGAAGCTCTCCAGGCGCAGCTGAAAATACTTGCGGTCGCCGGCAAAAAAGTTCTTCATCATCGACGCGTTGAGATAGGCGCTTCCGGGGCCATCCAGAATATTGCGGCCGGCGTTGCCATAGACGAACGGCTTGAAACCGTATCGATCGGCGGGGCAGCCCACGGCAACCGAGACACAAGTGGGTACGGCAACGAAATCCTTCACGTTAAACCAGGGATAGTCGACGCCGCGGCGCTGGCCGGCGATCTCGATCGGCGCGCCAGTGCCAATGCGATTCGGTTTCTGCGATTCACCCAGATTCAAATTAATCCCGGCGGTGATGGGAGTGAGCGGCGCGCCGGTGGAGAGCAGTGAAGTTCCGGAAAGCTGCCACCCGCCGGCAATACCTTGCATCACTCCTTTTGCGCCGCCAAGGATCTTCTTGCCGCGTCCTACGGGAAGCCAGTAAGAGAATGATGCCGACACGACATGGCCGCGATCCCAATCCGAGCGCGCGCGGTCGGCACGGCGGTTGTTGATGTCCTGCGCCGCCGCCACCAGGCCGCCCGCGGAGGCCCCGCTCAACTGCGACGATTCATCAATCGACTTGCTGTAGGCGTAGTTCAACCGGTAGAACGTTCCGCCGCGCGCGCGTTTGCGCAGCGAAATCTGGCCCGCATTGTAAATGGAGTTGGAATGGAAACTGTACATGTTTACCGCGCCGTTGAAAAACGGAAACGGGCGCAAACTCAACACGGTCCTGCCGGCCAGGTACGCCTCTTCGCTGCGCCGCGGAAGGTTCTCGTCCTTCAGCCTGCCAAGCTTGGTTCCCTTCGATCCCACGAATCCCATTTCCAGGACCAGCCCGTTCCCCAGGTCGCGCTGAATAGTCAGGTTGTAACTCTGCAAGTACCCGGTGCGCGTGTGAATGTCGATACCATCTGTCGTTGTTGTACCGCCCACCACCAGCCGGTTTTGCGGGAAGGGGTTCTGCAAAGTCACCAGATCCGGCCGCGACGCGACGCGGTTATAAGTCTCCGTGTTCGCGTAGGGGAAAGTGTTTTGCACGGAGTTGCGGTACGGATTCAAAAGAAGGCCCGTATAGAATATCCCGTATCCGCCGCGCAACACCGTCTTGCGGTCGCGGAATGGAGTCCACGCAAATCCCACGCGAGGCGCAATGTTGTTGTAGTCGGGATAAACCAAATTCTTGGGCAGACCCGCCTCCTCCGCGTACGTGACGCGCGAAGTCAAACCCGCCTGCTCGATGATCCCCGCAACGCTCGTGTCGTTGAAAGCAAGCACCACCTTGCCCAGTTCCGGAACGAAGTTCGTCAACTTGTCGTAGCGGTCCGTGGGGATCATGTCGATCTCGTAGCGCACGCCCAGGTTCAGCGTCAGGTTTGGACGCAGCTTGTAATCGTCGTTGAAGAACGATCCCATGCTGGTGGCTCGCAGATAGTTGCGATTCCACCCCAGCTGCCGCGTCGACGAGTTCATCATGCCCAGGTAGAAATCGGCGAGAGGCGCGGTGGTCCACGCCGCCGTGAAGTTGAACGTGCCGCGGTTGTTGTTGAAGTACGGCTGATTGAAGCGCGTGCGCGAGATATCCCAACCGAACTTCATCACGTGCCGCGACTTCACCCAAGTCAATTTCACGGCGTTTTGAATATCGGTTACGGCGAACTGGATCGGTTCATTCGCGGCGGACCCAATGGCGACATAATCCGTGATGGTGAAGCGCGGAAAACCCAACAGGTCCGGATCCTGCGTCGATCCCGTCAGGCCCAACTGCTGCGCCACGTTGACGCCTCCCCATACACTGTTCTCGTGATTGGAATTCCGGCTGTACCCGCTGCGGATTTCCATCAGCAGCGAGGGAGTGAACATGTGCACGTAATCGAGTCCCATCAGGGACCGGTCATCGTTGGTTTCGTTGCCGAACCCGCCAAGACCGCTGCCGGCGTAAGGCGCGGACGTATTGTTGAAGCGCTTCTGGTAACGGTAGCTGAAGCTGTTGGATGTGTTGATGCGGTGATCGGCCTTGACGATGAAACTGTCCCAGGCATCGGCGTCAAGAGCGGCCGTGATGTAGTTGTTGCGCCGGTCCGCGCGGTTCGGCGCCGGATAATAAGCCAGCAGCTTCCTGGAAATGGGATCGAAGCGGCTGAGCGGAACTTTGTTGTCCGGGAACTGCGTGTTGGCGTTCAGGGGATCGGTCACGCGCAGCGCCGCCGACGTGAGATTGAACGATTGCGAAAAGTCGCCCGCGCGCTCCAGCAGGGAGGGGACGTGGCTGATAGAAGTGGTGTGGATATTGTTCTTGAAGCTCTCCCAACTGAACATGAAGAATGTTTTGTTGTGGCCGTTGTAGAGTTTCGGCAACCACACGGGACCCGCCAGCGTTGCTCCGTATTGATTGCGGTGCAGCGGCAGTTTTTCCGTATCGAAGAATCCGCGCGCATCAATAATGTTGTTGCGCACGAACAGGAACACGTCCCCATGAAACTGGTTGGTGCCGGAGCGCATTACCATGTTCAGAACGCCGCCTGCCATCTTGCCGATCTCGGCGGAATAGCCGGATACTTCCATGCGGAACTCCTGCATGGCGCTCATATTCGGACGTACCTGCGCCCCCGCGCCGCGGGCGTTGCGATTGTTGAAGCCATCGACATAGAAATTCGTAGAGTCGCCGCGCGCGCCGTTGATGGCCGCGAACGAGCCTTGGCCGCCTTGCGCCAGCGGCATCACGCCTGGAACCAGAAAGGCCAGATCGGTGAAGTCGCGGCCATCCATCGGAAGATCGTTGATCTCCGCCTGCACAATCACGTCGCCCGTCACGGTGCCGTTCTCCGTGTTGAGATGCGCAATCTCGGCGGTAACTTTCACCGATTCGGTGACTGCGCCCAGCGTCATCTCAATATCGTCGCGGAACGATTGGCCAACCTCAAGAACAATGCCGGTCTTTGTATAAGTCCGAAAGCCCTGCATCTCGGCGGATAATGCGTACTTTCCCGGCGGCAAAGCCGTGATGGTGTAGTTACCCTCATGGTTGGTTTGAACGCTGCGCGCGATGTTCGTTTCCGTGTTGACAATCTTGATGGTGACGCTGGGAATGAGCGCCTTGGCCGAATCGGTTACGATACCGGTCACACTCGCATCCTGAGCGGAAACTAGAGTGGCGAATAGCGCAAAGAGACAGGCCATCGAGAAGGACATTGCACCCACCTATAGCACGATATGTATGCCGATCATAACACGCGGATTCAGGGGATAACCCCAACGCCAGGGCCATTACCACCAGTACCTTCAAATTGATGCTTGCGCGCGGCGGCGGGCGGGCGTACAATCAACCGAAGCCATCCCCCGAAAGGAGATCTATACATGGGTTCTATCAACATGGGTAGTGTCATCAAGGGCGGTCTTTTGACCGGCCTCATCATTAACGTCGGCGAAACCATCCTCAATGTGTTCCTGCTCAAAGACGATTGGGCCGCCGTCATGAAGTCCTTCAACAAGCCTGATTTCAACCAGAACCAGATCGCGATGTTCGTCGCCTTGGGATTCGTCCAGGGCATTCTCGCGCTTTGGCTCTACGCCGGCATCCGGCCGCGTTTGGGAGCTGGTATGCAAACGGCACTCATTGCCGGAGGATTCATGGCGTTGACGACGGCTATTCTGCCGACATTGGGATACATGGTTACGGGCCTCTTTCCTTCCAATCTGATGATGATTGCGATGGCGTGGTCCACAGTGGAGATCCTCATCGCAACGTTGATCGGCGCGAAGGTTTACTCCGAAGCCGCCGCTCCGAATGCTGCCTCGGCGTCAGCTGGGAAATAGCAGCCCGTTTTTCAAAACACGGCGCGCCTTGGCGTGGTATCATTCCCGCCATGCGCGCCGTTTTGTTTTTCATCGCCGCCTGCGCCATGGCGCAGAACACGCCCCATATTCGTGAGTGGAAGCCTGCCCCGTCCGAAGCGAGGACAAAGCCGCGCGCGGGATGCTCAGCATTGGAAAGTCTGACAGGATACGAGTTCTCCGTTATGTCGGCGGAGAGTCATGCGTCGTTCTGCCGTGTGCTGATTCAAGTGATGCCGGAGATCCGCATCGAAGTGAGCCTGCCCGATCAGTGGAACCGCCGCATGTACATGTTCGGTAACGGCGGATTTGCCGGCGAGAACCTGGAAGCGGCGAATCGCGTCGCAAATCGCAACACCGCCATCGCCGCCGGATTCGTGGTCGCGCAAACCAACACCGGCCACGACGCGCAGCGCGAACCCGGCGCGTCATTTGCCGTGAATCCGCAAAAGCTGCTCGACTACGCGTTTCGTTCGCTGCATGTGACGGCGGAAACGGCGAAGCGTGTGGCGCAGGCCTACTACGGCTCGCGTCCGTCGAAATCCTACTACGTCGGATGTTCCACCGGAGGCCGTCAGGGATTGCAGTTTGCGCAGCGCTATCCCGAAGATTTCGACGGCATCGTGGCGGGCGCGCCCGCGCTCGATAGCACCGCGGGACGTCTGCGCGCCATTGCCACCGCGCTCGCCGTGGAGAACGCTCGCGTGCCGGTAGCGAAGTTGAAGATTCTCGCGGACACGGTTTATGAGAAGTGCGACACCAAAGACGGGCTGAAGGATGGATTGATTGACGATCCGCGCAAGTGCGAGTTTCGCGCCGCGCGCGATCTGCCGGTGTGCAGCGGCGTCGATGGACCAAGCTGTTTTACGAAGGAACAGATCAAGACCATCGACACGGTTTACTCCGACGTGATGGTGAACGGGAAACGCGAGGCGTACGGATTTCCCGTGGGCGCGGAAGTGGCCGCGAATGGGCGCAGTGGTTGGGATGGCTGGATCATGCGCGACGGCGGCTTGAGCCAATCAGCCAGCATGACTCTGAGCGCTCTGCAATTCATGGTCTTTCCCAAAGTGGATGAGAACTACCGCTTCCAGCAGTTTCAAATGGAGCGCGACGTGCCGCAGCTGCGCAAAGTCGCTTCCATGATGAGTGCGACGAATCCGGATCTGACGCGCTTTCGCGATCGCGGCGGCAAACTCTTCATGTATATGGGCTGGGCCGACCCGGCGCTCAATCCGCTGATTGCCATCGAGTATTACGAGAAAGCGCTACAAGCGAATGGTCCCAAAACGCGCGACTTCTTCAAGCTCTACATGCTGCCCGGAGTGTTTCATTGCGGCAGCGGTGTGGGCCCGGCGTGCTTCGACGTGCTGAAGGTGATTGTGCCGTGGGTGGAGCAGGGAAAGGCTCCGGAGAGCATCGCCGCCACACAACCGGAAGGCGGAAAGGTGCTGCGGTCACGTCCGCTTTGCGCCTATCCGCAGGTTGCGCGGTACAAAGGTTCCGGCAGCGTGGATGACGGCGCGAACTTCCGGTGTGTGGAGCCTTAGATTGTTTAGCGTTGCGCAAGCTTCAGGTCGGCTTGGCGGTAGTCTTCAATCTTCGGAATGACAACCTCCATGCCGCGCCCGCCGAGACGGATGGCCTTTTCGATCCACGCGCGCCCATCGAGTCCGAGGGTTTCGCCGCGCAGCTTCCAGCGCGTCTTTTCTTCCGCCGAAAGCATGTTGTAGCGATAGATGAAGGTCACTTGCCGCAAGGTCTCGGTGAAGTATCCGGCGTCGAACCAGGCGAGAGGATCGGGTTTTCCGGACGCTTCGGCGTTGGCCATGCGCGCCAGGAGTTGGGAAGTAATGTCGGCGGCCGCGCCTTCATGACGCGCGGCGTAGATCGCCGCCCTGCGCATCGTCTCCATGCGCAGATTCAATGGCGCGCCGGGAGTGAGAAGCGCCATCGTGTCCGCCGTCAGACGCGAAACTTTGTAATCGGCTTTCGATCCATCCCAGTTGTTGCCCGCGTTCCACGGCAGGCTTTTGGCGTTTCCGATTTCGATGCGCTCGCAGATCAGCGGGGGCCCGGCGAGCGCGCCGATGGATGCGCTCAACGTGAGCGCGGCAATTCGAAACAAAGAACGGTTCATGCAGTTCATCTCCTTATCGCTGTTTCTCAAGAATCAGCTGCACTCAGCCTCTCAATAATAATCCGAAAACGTCAGTAAGAGATCGATAGCTTACGGTAAGCTTACCTCATTTAGCCGCCGCAATCCGTTGAAATCGCTTGCCGGACGTGCGAGAGTCGGGAGATGGAAGAAGTAACCGCCGAAGCCGTGCGCCAACACCTGGAGAAGATGCTGGCCAGCGACGGATTCCTCAACTCCGACCGGCTTTGCCGTTTTCTTCGCTTCACCGTGGAAGCCAAACTGCGTGGCGAGGCTGATCAAATCAAGGAATACTTGTTGGGTCGTGAAGTGTTCGACCGCAATGGCGATTACGATCCGCGGCTGGACCCCATTGTGCGCGTGGAGGCGCGGCGGCTGCGCCGGAAACTCGATGAGTATTACGCCGGGCTCGGGCGCGCGGAAACCATTCGCGTGTTGTTTCCCAAGGGATCGTATGTGCCGGAGTTCAGGAACCAGGCTGCAGGCAAGACACGCCGCTGGTGGCTTCTTGCAGTGCCTGCCGCGCTGGGAGTGGTCCTATGGGGAGTGCTCACAAACCGCCGGCCCGCCTTCGACGCCGAAGCCGTGGCCGTTCTTCCGGCGCAGTGGGTTTGGCAGAATGCGAAGCAGAGAAGCGATTCCTTTGAAGCAGATCTTGCCGAACGCATCGCAGCCGAACTGGCTTCCCGCCATGGCGCGCGTGTAGTCGCGTGGCCTGCCCTGCGCCGATTCGGCGTTGGGCTTTGGAACCCGTCCCGTGTGGCGAGTGAGCTTGGCGTTGGCCGCATCCTCATTGTCGCCATTCGCACGGAGAACGAAGGACCGCGCCTGACGACATTTCTGATGGACGCGCGTACGGATCGTAAGCTGGCAGTGTTCGACAAAGCGGCAGTGGTGTTGGAAACCGCGGAATCAAGGCGTAGTCTTTCGGCGGAGGCAGCGTCTACCCTTGCGCGCCATCTGACCCCACGCGGGCAATCCGGTGGCGGTTGAGCATCTCCACGGCGCGAGCATTCCCGTGCACTTCCGCGAGCAGCGCATGTTTCCACGCGGCGCGATAATCCGCGCGCACTGCGTAGATTTCCGCCAGCGCGGCATGCGCATCGGCAAACGCGGGATCCAGACGGATGGCTTCCAACAAAAGACCAAGCCCTTCCTCCTGCTTATACTGCATGCGCCGCAGTTGCGCCAGGTGGAAGTAAGGATGCGCATTCGAAGGTTCGCGCGAAATCCAGGCCAGTTGTTCCGCCTCCGTCTCCACCGTCTCGCGATCCAATGCGAATTCCGACCACTCGCGCCAGTCGCTCATGTCAGTCTCCCACCAGAATAAAACGCACGTCGGCAACGTTCGTGTTCGTGGGACCGGTCTTGATGAGGCCGCCGGCACGTTCGAAGAAATGGTAGGAATCATTCCCGGCAAGATAGCCGGCCGCGTTGAGTCCGGAACGCGCGATGGTCTTCCCGTCGCACCATGCGCCAGCCGCGTCTGTCGGGCCGTCGGTACCGTCGGTTCCCGCGCTCAGCAGCAGCACGTTGCGCAAGCCATCGATATCGAGCGCGGCGGCGAGCGCGAATTCCTGGTTGCGTCCACCTTTGCCCTTGCCGCGAATAGTCACCGTGGTCTCGCCCCCGGAAATGACGCAGGCCGGCGGACGCAACGGCCTGCCGCATTCGCGGATCTCGCGGGCGATGGCCGCATGCATCCCGGCGATGTCGCGCGTTTCGCCCTGAATGCTGGTGGAGAGCACCAGCGTACGATATCCCAGCGCCTTCGCCGCGCGGTAGGCCGCGTCCACCGCCTGCCGGTTGCTGCCGACGAGGATGTTTTGCGTCCGCATGTGGAACGCGCTTCGCAAGATCGTACTTGTTCAGAATGCCCAACGCCGAGGCGAATGTCGAAGGGTCGGGCGCTGTGGGGCCGCTGCCAATCACGTCGAGATTATCGCCGATGACATCGGAGAGAATCAGCGTGATCAATGTCGCTGGGAATGCGAGTCTTGCCAATTGTCCGCCCTTCAACGTCGAAAGATGTTTGCGCACGGCGTTGATCTCATGAATGTTCGCGCCGCAGGCCAGCAACTGACGCGTGACCTCCTGCTTCTCTTGCAAGATAACGGGTGCCGCCGGGGCGGGCAGCAGCGCCGATCCGCCGCCGCTGATGAGGCAAATTACAAGGTCGTCGCGCTGCGCCTTCGCCGCGATTCCGGCAATGCGCATCGATCCGCGGACCCCGGTCTCATCGGGAACAGGGTGGCCGCATTCATTGAGTTCCACGCGTTTCAGTTTGACGACGTGTTCGTATTTGACGTTTACTAAGCCGCCGCTGATGCGCGCGCCGAGAATTCGTTCCACGGCCTTTGCCATCGCCGCGCCGGCCTTTCCCGCGCCAATGACGTAGATGTTGCGGAACGTACTCAGTGGGTAGCGCCGTCTTCCGGCAATCAAGACACCGCCGTCGCTGCGCAGGTGCCGTGCCACCGCCTCCATGGGGTCTGCGGCTTTCAATGCCGCGCGCAGCATGGTCATTGCGTCTTTGCGGAGTTTTGTTTCGGAAGACACGGTGCTAAAAAAGTCCAGGCAGATTGCGGATCGCGCGCACCGCATCCGCGGGGTGTTCGCTTTCGATTGCCACACGGCAATCCGCCAAAGAGTAGGCCTCGCGGCGGCTGTCGAAAAGTTTCCGGAATGCTTCCGGGTCGCGTGCCAGCGGGCGATCCTGATTGTTCCGCACGCGCTTCTCAATCCTTTCGAAAGGACAATCCAGCCAGATGGAGATACCGCTGGACAGAAGCAGTTCGCGATTTCCGGTTTGTGCAAATGCGCCGCCGCCCAGGGCCAACACCAGCGGCTTGGAAAGACGCACCTCCCGCACGCGTTTTTCCAGAGCGGCGCGCTCGATACGGCGAAACTCCTCCTCGCCGCGTTCATCGAAAATACTGGCGATCGAATTATGTTCCGCCGCCGTGATGTCGTCATCCAGATCGGCGAATCGCCAGCCGAGTTCTTCGGCCAGAAGGCGTCCAATCGTCGACTTGCCGCACGCCATGAAGCCGACCAGGTAAATGCCAGGCGTTCGCTTCAATCGCAGGATCATGATTGCATTCCCCGTAAATGCATTCGCTCCAATATCCCTTCCACGCGCGCCGGCAACAACCGGCTAAGCGCGATGAACACCCACCCCGCGCGCGGAGCCACCACGGTTGCCGCCCCCGACTCCACCCCTCGCGCAATTGCCTCCGCGCATCGTTCCGCCGTGATGCTGAAGCGCGGAATACTGCTCAACGATTGTGGCACACGTCCGGCCATCAAATGCTGAAGAAAACGGGTCGGCACGTACCCCGGACAAACGCTCATGCAGTGAATCCCATCGCGACGCAGTTCCATGCGCAATCCATCCGTCATGGAAACGAGCGCGTGCTTCGATGCCGAATATAATGTCAGCCAGGGCAGCGTGACTTTCCCGGCGATGGAAGCCACGTTGACCACGGTTCCCGCGCCCCGCGTTCGCATGCCGGGGACCACCAACTGCACCATTCCCAAGGCGGCGATGACGTTGAGTTCGAACATGGCGCGCGCCTTGTCCAACGGCGCTTCCCACGTGGGTGCATAGAGCCCCGCGCCCGCGTTGTTGATCAGTATGTCGATGCGGCCAAAGCGATCAATCGCGGCGTCGACCGCGTGGCGGCGATCCTCTTCTAGCGTCACGTCACCCACCACCGCCAACGCATCCTTGCCGGCGACGCGCTCCAGTGCTTCGCGGCTGCGAGCCATCAACACGAGTTTCGCTCCGCGCGCGCGGAAGGATTCGGCGCAAGCCGCTCCGATTCCCTCCGACCCGCCCGTAATGAGCGTTACTTGATTGTCGATTCGCATTGCCTGCTTGCAGGGCCGGGTCCAATTGTGATGGTCGCGCTAACCAGCCATAATAACACCATGCGCGATGTGGTCCTGCCGCTGTTTCCATTGCCGCTCGTGCTGTTGCCGCGCACTCCTCTGCCGCTGCACATTTTCGAAGATCGATACAAGGAGATGATCGGCGAGGCCATCGCCGCCGGATCGGAGTTTGGCATTACGCGCGCACGGGACCAGGAGATGGACAAGACAGGCTGCACGGCCAGAGTGCAGGACGTGGTGAAGCGCTACGAAGACGGCCGAATGGATATAGTTGCGCGCGGCGTCCGCCGTTTTCGCATTCGCGAGTTGCTCGCCGGCAAGAGTTATCTGCAGGCTCGCGTGGAGTTCTTTGAAGACGAAGACCTGGCGACGCCATCTACGGAATTGCGGCAGAAGGCGATGGAGGCTTTTACGCAGACCGCGCGTCTCGGCAGCGCGTCGGCTTTGGAACTGGAGCTGGACGATCCGCAATTGAGCTTCCAAATCGGGCGCATCATCGACGACAACGAGTTTCTGCAGGAGATGCTGTTGAAGGTCAGCGAACCGGAACGGCTGCAGATGCTCGTGGAATTCCTTCCGCTGTACGTTGCGCGCAAGCGCCATGTGGAGCAGGTGCGTGCCGCCGCGCCGCGCAATGGCAAGAGCAAGATCTCTCCGGTTTCTTTTTAGAACTGAATGCCCCGACTCGCGCAAAATCCCTGAGCATGCATGGGCTGCGGTGTGGGGCAGATCTCCAGATCTGCGAGGCGGTCTCCAGACCGCCTCTGCCGGCGGAAATCGAAAAGCCGCAAACGGCTGCATGGCAGCCGATGGCCTCTCGGCGAGGCCATGCGGGATCTGGAGATCCCGCCGCAGATCTGGAGATCTGCCCCACATCGGGCAGAGCGCCGGAGGGAACCGTGCACCGGGATTTCCGCTTGCCCTACACTGTGAAGGATGCGTCAGCACCTGCTCATCGATGCCGATGACACATTGTGGGAGAACAATATCTATTTTGAGCGGGCGTTCGCGCGGTTTTGCGAATACCTGGATCACTCGGTGTTCGATGACGAGACCGTGCGCGGGCTGTTGGATGAAGTGGAACTCGTGAATATCCGCTTGCACGGATACGGGTCGGCGAACTTTGGCCGCAATATGATCGAGTGTTTTCACAACCTCGCCGAACGTCCCGTGACGGCGGCGGATGACGAACACATTCGCGGGATCGCGCGCGGAATCAACGACCACGCTCTGGAGATCCTGGAAGGAGTTCCCGAAACGTTGGAATATCTTGCCTCGCGCCACCATGTCGTGATGGTGACCAAAGGCGATGCCGCCGAACAGACCTGCAAGATCGACCAATCCGGTCTACGCGCGCTCTTCTGCGACGTGGTCATTCTGCGGGAGAAGGATGCACAAACCTATCGCAACGTCGTCACGAAACACGGGATGGATCAAGACTTGACGTGGATGATCGGCAACTCGCCCAAGTCCGATATCAACCCGGCGATGCAGGCGGGCATTGGCGCGGTGTATGTGCCGCATCCGCGCACGTGGCATCTGGAGCACCAGGAAATTGTTCCTTGCGGGCGGCTGCATGTGGTTGAGAAATTCCGCGATTTGCGGCGGCTGTTCTAGCGTCGCTTCAGCGTATCCTGCACGGCTTGAATCAGTTGATCGGGCAGAAACGGTTTTGCAATCGTCTCGTGCGCGCCCAGTTTCGCGGCGATGTTCAGGTAGCGCCCGCCGAAGGCGCCCGACATGGCGATCACCTTCATGCGCGGCCAGCGTTGGCGGACTTGGCGGATGGTTTCGATTCCTTCCTGCTTCGGCATCACAAGGTCCGTCAGAAGCAGGTCGATCTCGTTTCGTTCCAGTTCCTCCACCGCCAGCTTTCCGTTGTCGAAGGAAAGGACCTCGTACCCGGCCGATTCCAGGATGCGCGAGACAACCGACCGCACGCTGGGTTCATCGTCCACGACGACAATTCGCGGCCGCTGCGGAGGCCCGAGAATCTCCCTTACCTTGGCGGTTAGTGCCGCCGCGCTCACGGGTTTTTGCAGGAAGCCGCTGCCCGCCGCCATCACCGAGTCCGCGGGATAATGGTCTCTGGTATATCCCGACATGAAGAGTGTCTTCATGTTCGGTCTTTCGCGGAGAATTTCCTGCGCCAGATCGGGTCCGCTCATTCCCGGCATCACCACATCGGTGAGCAATAGATGGATCTTTTCACCATGCTCGCCGGCGATGCGCAGAGCTTCCGCGGGGTCCTGCGCGGGGAGCACCGCATAGCCGCCGTCTTCCAGCATCTGGCAGACCAGGGACAGAACCTCAGGCTGATCCTCCACCAGCAGAATCAACTCTCCGCGGCCATGCGAAATATCGAGCAGCGCCGGTGCGTCCTCCTGTTCCACTCTCTCCGCAAGCCTCGGGAGATAGATGCTGAAAGCTGTGCCCACCCCAAGTTCGCTGTCCACCTTAATAAGGCCACCCGCCTGCTTCACGACTCCGAACACGGTTGACAATCCCAGTCCTGTCCCCACCCCTTCCGCCTTGGTTGTGTAGAACGGCTCAAAGATGTGCGGCAAGACTTCCGGGTCGATTCCGGTTCCCGAATCGCGCATCACCATTTCCACAAACGGGCCGGGAGGCACGTCCGGATGTTCGCGCAGACTCTCCGCATCGAGATCGACATTTCTGGTGGAAAACCGGATGCGGCCGCCATTGGGCATGGCGTCGCACGCATTCACCACCAGGTTCATGATGACCTGATCGATGTGGCTGGGGTCGGCGGCGATTTGACCCAACCCGGACGCAAGATCGCTGTCCATGCGCACGTTCTCCGGAACCACGCGCCGCATCATGTTGTTGGCATCGAGGACGAATTGGTTGAGGTCCAATACCTTCTTCTGCTGAACCTGCTTTCTGCTGAAGGCCAAAAGGTGCTGCGTAAGCGCGGCGGCGCGCAACCCCGCTTTCTTGATCTCGGTGAGCGGTTCCAGAGCGGGATCATCGGCGTATGTTTTTTTGAGCAGTAGGTCGCTGTGGCCGTTGATCACCATGAGCAGATTGTTGAAATCGTGCGCTATCCCGCCTGCCAGCCGCCCGATGGCCTCCATTTTCTGAGCCTGAAGCAGCTGATGTTGCAACTCCGACCTCTCCGCTTCCATGTGTTTGCGCGCCGTGATGTCCCGGATAACGCTCACCACCACCATCTTCCCGTCGATGGTGGTTGCGTTTAACATGATATCGACGGGGATCTCGCTCGCGTCCTTCCTTCTGGCAATCAACTCCATGCCGGTCCCCATGGATCTGGAGGTGGGGTTACGATTGTAGCCCTGACGGTGGGCGGCGTGGGTTTCTCGAAACCGCTCCGGGAGGAGCATCTCCAGCGGCTGACCGGCAAGCTCTTCGTGAGTGTATCCAAACATCGATTCGGCATGTCCGTTTGCACGCAGAATCAAACCCGCGCCGTCGGAAGCGAGCAAGGCATCCGGCGTGCTGTCAAATAACGCTTGCAGCATCGCTTCGTTCTGCCGCGCCTTTTCTCCCGCCATACGTTCCGTGATGTCACGGGCGAATCCCAGGATTCGCGTTACCTTCCCGTCCGCATCCAATTGTGGAATGTACTTGTCTTCTATCCACCGGTATTCCTGAGTATGCTTGTGGCGCATCCGGAACACACGGGTCCCCGGCTTACCGGAGGCAATGATTTCCATCGTTGTCTTTACGAGTAGTTCCCGGTCCTGGGGATGGAGGGTTTTGAACCAAAGTTCCGGGTCGTCTGTGAATTCCCGCGGTTCGTAGCCCAAGGTCTCCTTGACTTTTTCGCTGACCAGTTCCGCAACACCGTTATGCCAGTTGCTTCCGACAAGGACCACGTAGACAATATCGTCCGCGTTTTGAAGCAGGCTTTCGGCAAGAGAGGCTCTATCCATCATAAGAATGGCGGTCCTGGCTCATAGTACACACCATCCACCGCATTTACAATAGCCTTGGAAGCAATGAGGTTTTGCAAACGCCGTTTTGCAAACAAGGTTGCCCTGTGATAGAAATAGTGCAAAGCTAACGCGCCCGGCTACGGCTGACCTTACCAAATGCCCATCAAGATACTGGCACTCGACGACGACCCGGCTATTCTTTCTCTGGTGAAGAGTGCACTCCAAAGCGATGACGTGGAAGTGCAGACCGCCACACTGCCCGAAGAAGCGTGGCGGATTGCGCGCAAGGATAATCCCGACATTATTCTGCTGGATTTAGTGATGCCAACAGCCAATGGCATGGAGTTGCTCCCGCAATTTATCGCCTGGAATCCCCTGATTGTCGTCGTGCTGCTGACTGGTGAGTATCATCCCGAGTATGCCGTCGAGGCGATTCAGAAGGGCGCTTCCGATTATCTGACAAAACCGGTCGAAATCGATCTGCTGCAAAAACGGATCGGCAAGAGAATCGAAGAAATCCGCAAACACCGCCGGGTGTTGGAGTTGGAAGAAGAGTTTGCCCGCACCGGACGGTTAGGCGATTTGGTGGGGTTGAGCCGTCCGATGTTAAATGTGTATGCGCGTCTGGAAAGGATCGCCCCGCACTATCGCAGCGTTCTCATTACGGGAGAAACGGGAACGGGCAAGGAGCTGGCGGCGCGCGCGCTGCATTCGCTGAGCCCGGTGTCCAGCGGACCGTTCGTGGTTTGTAATTGCGCAGCGCTGGTGGAAACCCTGTTTGAAAGCGAGTTGTTCGGCCACACGGCGGGGGCATTTACAGGCGCGGTGAAAGACCGCGCGGGTTTGTTCGAAACCGGAAACGGCGGGACGGTCTTTTTGGACGAAATCGGCGAACTGCCGTTGAATGTGCAAAGCAAGCTGCTGCGTGTATTGCAGCGGCATGAAGTACAGCGCGTGGGATCGAGCACGGTGCGTCCTGTGGATGTGCGTGTGATCGCCGCCACCAACCGCAACCTAAAGGATGAAATCGCCGGCAAGCAGTTTCGCGAGGACCTTTACTACCGGCTCGCCGTGGTGGAGATTCATCTGCCGCGATTGACGGATCGCCATGAAGATCTGGTCTTGTTGCAGCGCCACTTCCTGACGGAGTATTCCAAACGGTATAACAAGCGCATCCGCAGCATTACGAACCGCGCGCAAGCTGTCCTGATGCGGCACACGTGGCCGGGCAATGTGCGTGAATTAGAGAATGTCATTGGCCATGCGTGTATGATGGCGGCCGGTGACGTAATTGATGTGTGGGACCTGCCCGATGAGTTTCAAGGTCAAAAACATGATAGCGTGCAACCTGCCGCCGTCGAGGCGCCCCTAACAATGGCGGAAGCGGAATTCCGCCATGCGTTGTCGGTTCTGGCACAGGCGGGGGGAAACAAGCAGGAAGCGGCGGAAATCCTCGGCATAAGCCGGAATACACTCTATCGCATCCTGAAAGACGCTAATCCAGAGAAACAAGTGTGAACGTGAGTGGTCTTACTGTCACGAATCAGGACACTTTTCCAAAAATCTGAGCAACGGGAAACTCTCTCTACCCCCTGTACTACGCCAAAAAAGCTTGTAAGTGCTTGAAAACTAATGCGTAAGATCGTGTGGCTTTGGCGACCCAAGTGCTCTAACACTTGCCATGAGAGCAAACGGTCAAAGCGCGGTTTTGGAACATTCCCTCTCCCCCGAGACGGCTAGCGACTACCTGCTGCCAGAGGTAGTAACGAGTTCCTCCTCCCCCTGGGAATGGATCTACCTCTTCGCTTTGCTGTTTGTCGCCTGCTTCGGATTGAATGCGCAGCCCATCCGCTCCACCGCACTTGCGGTGGTAGTGGGACCAGAGGCTGCCGTCACACCCTCCCGCGTTTCCATGACGTTCGTCGTTCCGGCAGAAGGCGCGGAGAATCTATCCTCTCAAGCCGCGCTGATCACGGCCAAGGTTCGGCGTTCACAGGATGCTTTTTCATTTTTCAGTCATGGGGACCATTCGATATAAAGTGTCCCGTTGGACCTCAGCCTCCAGTTCTGATTGACGTTTGGTATAAGTTGATATACAT
>JACPVQ010000253.1 GCA_016191645.1 Candidatus Solibacter usitatus | reverse complement strand
TTAGATTTTATTTATTTCAAAACTATATCATGTCTATAAATGAGGATTTACGGTAAATGGTACTTTTCACGTTTTTTATACTTTTTATACTTTTCGTAAAAATTGGTATTCCATAGTTTGTTTCGTGACGATCGCTCTCGCTCACCACGGCAACGGTTCCAGCGCTCACGAAGCGCGCCAGATCGTCAACATGCCCGTGCGTATCGTCGCCGGCGATTCCTTTATTCAACCAGATCACACGTTCCACACCGAAGTATTGCGCGAACGCTTCTTCATATTCCTCACGGGTCATCCCCGGATTACGCGCCTGAATCGGGCTCAGTAAACATTCTTCCGTTGTGAGTAAACTGCCGCGCCCATTCACATCAATACTTCCACCTTCCAACACCAGATGGCGGTTGCCGCGCATTGCCGGAAAACTTTTCAGCCTCAGCGCCTGTTTCACGAAGGCTGGGATTCTCTCGTCGCGCTTATGATTTTCGTACTTGGCCCACCCATTGAATCGCCAGTGCGTGAGCGCGACGCCGCCTGTGCGGTTGCGGACAAAGATGGGACAGGAATCGCGAGTCCAGCCGCGGTCCGTGGCCAGATGAAAAAACTCAACGCGGTCCATCGTTGCGCCGCACTTGTCCAGCAGCAGACGTGCGGCCCGTTCCGCCTTCGCGTCGGCAATCAGGATGCGCACTTTCTCATTCCGCGACAGATAGCGCACCATCTCGCCGTAGACCCAAGGCACCGGCGCGAATTTGCCGGGCCAGTCGCTGCGCTCGTGGGGCCAGGCCAGCCACGTCGCCTCGTGCGGCTCCCATTCCGCGGGCATGCGGTATCCGAGTTCCGCAGGTGTCAATCGTGCCACCGCTGCAGGATGGGAGTATAAGCGTCAATGCGGCGATCCCTGAAAAACGGCCAATTGCGGCGTACCTCTTCGACATGGCCGCGATCGCATTCCGCGATGAGAATCTCCTCTTGATCCGTGGACGCTTGGGCGATCACTTTTCCAGACGGATCCGCAACGAATGACGATCCCCAGAATTCCAAACCCGATTCCGGAGTTCCTTCGTAGCCAATACGATTCACCGCCGCCACGTAAACGCCATTTGCGATGGCGTGCGAGCGCTGGATGGTTTGCCACGCATCGCGCTGGCCTTCGCCATACTCGGCTTTCTCCTTCGGATGCCAGCCGATCGCCGTAGGGTAGAAAAGAATGTCCGCGCCCAACATGCTGGTGACGCGCGCGGCCTCCGGATACCATTGGTCCCAACAAACCAGAACTCCGATGCGTCCGAAGGTGGTATCGAAATTCAGAAAACCCAAATCGCCGGGAATGAAATAGTACTTCTCGTAGTAGAGAGGATCGTCAGGGATGTGCATCTTGCGGTAGATGCCGGCCAGATTGCCTTGTTCGTCGATTACGGCGGCCGTGTTGTGATAAACGCCGGCCGCGCGGCGTTCAAACAACGATGCGATCACCACTACTCCGCAGTCTTTCGCAGTGCGTCCCAGGCGTTCCGTGGACGGCCCTGGAATGGACTCCGCCAAGTTGAACAAATCGGCGTGCTCCTCGCGGCAGAAGTATTGCGAACGGAATAATTCCTGCAAACAGACAATCTGCGCGCCTTGGCCGGCGGCCTCGCGCACACGCGCTTCCGCCTTCAACATGTTTTCTTCCGGATTCGTGGTACAACTCATTTGCACCAGCCCAACCTGAAACTTCCGCGCCGCAGCCATGAACTCTTATTGTATGGTGATCTTAGAAATATTCCCAAGCCGCGGCTTCGCTGCTGTGTAGGGCAGGTCTCCAGACCTGCGAGCCGATCTCCAGATCGGCTTTTCCGGCGCCGATCGGATTCTTCGGAAAACGGCCGCGCGGCGGCCGTGACGGGATCTGGAGATCCCGTCGCAGGTCTGGAGACCTGCCCCACCTCAGATTGTTTTTTCGAGTTGCAGCGTAATTGCTCCCACGGGGAAATTCATTTTCAAGCGGATCTGTACCGGCAGACGTTTATCGTCGTCGGTGAGCCATAGAAACAATCTGCCCTTGCGAGCGTAGAGTACATCGTTAAAGAGATGCGCTTCATGGCGGATAGCTTGATAGGAGCCGGTGGGCGTCTTGACGGTCTCTTTCTCCTGAGCGTCCACGCGAGCGTTCACCATGCGCTTTCCGTCGCTAATGGGCAGTTGAATGCTCTGCCCCGGCGCGAGTCTCGCCGCACGCAGACGGTAGAGCGCCGCAATGACGTCGTGCGTGCACGGAGCGATATCCAGTTCCTTTTGCAACACGACACGATTCTTCACCGTGTCCCGCTCCAAATACGCGCTTTTCTGTTCCTTGAACGTCACAGCGGCCTCGCGCCGGCGGCTCCCTTCTTCCGCGCGCATGAAAGTGGTGGCTGCGCAGAAACTGGAATCGTATTGCACGCGGTAATTATCGTTCACGCGATACAGTTTGGAAATCAAACCGGACGATTGGAGAATCAGGTTGTTTTCCCAACCCGACGGCTCCTCCGCCGTTCGCGCGAGTTGAGCGGTGCCCGCGCGGACCAAGCGCCATTCGACGCCGTATTGCAGGAATTCGATCGGCTTCGGAGGAGGGCTAACGGGGGTTTGCGAATGCAGGCTTGCCAACAGAAAGCATCCACTCAACCATGCCGCCCAACGGTGACGGGAGCAGGAACTCATGAGCCCTCCGAGTGTAGCGCGATTTCGCCCTTTCCCCAAACGGTTTGGCGCCCCGCTCCGGTGAACGAAGCGGTGCGCAAGTATGGAAGGAACTCCCCGGCATCGCCTTCGTACTCCACTTCGCCGACGAATCCGCCGATGGAATGCCGTTGTCCGGTACGGCTGCTGATTCGCTCTACCTGCACGTTGCGCAGATCGCTGCGCACGGTGCGAACTTTCGATGCGCGCTCGCCGAAAGCGCGAAAGTCCAAGTCAAGTGGACCCCCGCCATATAATTGGCGGAGCGTGCTGATGCGGTCGCGAATGCGCGCCAGCAGGACGCCGAACTCAGGTTCGCGCAAGAGGGTTCCGTCGTGGCCCTTGAGTTCCGTCGGCGTAACGAATCGTACGAGGACGGAAGAAACTCCGGGATTCTCGTCGTTTAATTCGATGGAATGGGAAGTTTGATCCATACTCACCGTGCTGCAGCGGGCTCGTCCCGGCCCGATGCCTTCCGCGGCAAGCTGCGCAAAGGTTACGGCGAAGCGCGGGACAAGGTTCACTCCGGTTTCAAACAGATTCACTCCGAAGTAGAACGATGCGCCGGGTGCGAATTGTTTCCCATCCAGATGCGATGCGCGAAATACGAATGGCCTGGGAGCGTCGTTGAGACCGCTGGGTCCGGCGGAAAGCTTCGGCGAAAAGACGCTCGGCGCCGACGCAGGGTCCGCATGATGCAATGCCCACCCGAACGCCCCGCGCAGCACGTTGGCGGCTTTCCCGGGCGGAAAGAAGAGAGATTCGCGGGCTTCCAGAACAAAGCGCAGGCAATGTACTTCGAACCGCATGAACGGCTACAGGAACGCTATGGTTTTGGTTCCGGAAACTTCAAACGTACGGCGGCAACGGTTGCACGGAACCTTGTCTACGGCCAGCACCATGTAGCTCTGCATCTTGTTGAACTTCGCGCGATCGCGTTCCCCAGCGCCGCGTGGGAGATCCGCTTTCTTCTTGCGGATGACCCAAGGCAGGTCGTAGGTGTCTTTTGTTTTGCAGAACGAACAAACCAGGTCGCAAGGCTTGTTGGCGCGCGTCTCGATGAAAAAATCCCGCTCGTCCATTGGTTGGCCGTGATGTCAGTTACGGCCGCAGATGCCCGGCGTTTGGCACATCCCGCCGGGGCAGGACGGCATGGCGGATTGCTTGGGCGATCCATTGGCATGCGCGGCGAATGTGGAATGCTGCTGTTGCAGTTCGTGAGACGAGCACTGCGGACACTCCACCTCAGTATCGCGGCGCACCAGTTTCTCGAATTGATTCCCGCAGGAATCGCAGCGGTATTCAAAAATCGGCATAATTCACTTTCCTTCCCAATCCAGAAGTGCTAATCCAATCTTATCAATGACGCGCCGGATATTGGAGGATGCGCCGGTATGATTGTTGGCGATGATGGAGAACACCAGGACATCGCCGCGCTTCGTGCGCACAGATCCACCCAAAGCATTGGCGGTGGCGAGGGTGCCGGTCTTGGCGTGAATCGCCTTTGCCACGGGAGCTTGGCCGAATCGCCGCTCCAGTGTTCCATCGAAACCGGCAACGGGAAGCAAGCTGTCCCATTCCGCCGCGATGGGCCCATTCGACATATGGCGCAGCAGCGTGGTCACGGCGATGGGCGTCACCAGAGTGCGTCGCGACAATCCGGAACCGTCTTCAAAATGAAAGGCGTCTTCCACCACTCCAATTCCTGTAAGGAAGGATTTTAGCTCGTCCAACCCCTTCTCGCGCGTTGCTTCGCCGCCTTTGACGCGGGCCACTTCGCGCAGTAATAATTCCGCATGCAAGTTCTGGCTGACCTTGTCGACGACGCGCGCAACCTCGACCAGTGGCGGCGAATCGCGATGTGCGATTTCTATGCCTTCCGCAGGGTCGAACGCCTCATCCGCACGCTCTCGATGCAACGACGCCGGTGATCCATGAATGCGAACCCCGTGCCGTGTGAGCGCGTCGAGCAATGCCGTCGCGGCGTAAAGCGCTGGATCATCCACCGCGAGCTTTTGACTCACGCCGGCGTGCCTCAAGGGCATGCTTCCATTGATCCTTAGTTGGCGCGAACCGCTGGCACGATCGAAAGAAACCTCCGCGCGTCCGCTATCCTTAGTCATCACACGATTGTCCAGCACGAGCGGAATTACGCCGGGCTTCATGGACAGCAGCGCCAACTGGCCCGGTTCCAGCGCAGGTATTAACGATACCGTGAACGCATTGTCGTTGAAGGTGAGCGCGCTCACTGGCGCGCCGTACTCCCAGATCGAATCGTTGATGGTCCATCCTTCCGGATAGGGCGCGAAGACATAAAGCCTGTCATCGCCGATGACATCGCCGCGGATCTCGCGCACTCCGCTGCGCACCACTTGCCCGGCAATCTGCTCCATTGCCAGCAGCGGATCGCCGGGCTGCGCGTCCTTATCGTAAGGATATGCACGGCCCGAAAGTGTAGGGTCACCGCCGCCAACCAGCCGCAAATCGCCGTTCACGACGCCGTCCCCGCCCGGCTTGCGGCTCACGCGAACCGTGGTGCGGAAGCGGTGCTCCACCCCCAGTCGGCTCAGCGCCAGCGCCGTCGTAAACAGTTTCGTATTCGAAGCAGGAGTGAAATGTTCTTCCGCGTTGACCTGATAAATGGTCTTCCCCGTCTTCAGGTGAACAACGTGAATTCCCCAATGCGCGCTACGCGCCTCTTTCGTCGTGAGCAACGCATCCAGCACCTTCTTTGTTTGCGCGCCGCAAACGAAGGACAAAGAGATCAAAGCAATCAGGCAGTTCCGCATGCTTCAAGCCGCTTTGGCCAGGGGTTCCCCTTCATCGCGGATGAGAGGCTTTGTGGGATCCAATCGTGTGAACAGAAATGCGCTGATCAACAACATGGCGCCCATCAACGGCAGCGGCGAGTTGTAATCCTTCGTGTAGTTCACCACGTATCCAAAAGTAAGCGAAGTAAGGAACGATCCGAGTTGACCAGCCATATTCATCGATCCGCTGATTCCTCCGGCGTACTTCCCGCCAACATCCAGACACACCGCCCACGCCACAGGCAGCATGCAATCCATGCATCCATATCCACAGGCGAGGAAGACCACCGTCAACGTCTTGCTTTCCGTTTGCGAGGTCAACAGCATGAACATCCCGGCCAGCGCCAGTCCGGCGCATCCAATGATTCGCCGTCCCAACTTCAACCCGATGCGTTTCGACAGGAAATCGCTCAACGTCCCGCCCACCAGATTGCCGGTTGCGCCGCAAAGGAAGGGCACCATCGCCGCCCACTTCATTTCGTTCTCGCTAAAGCCGCGACCTTTTTGCAGATACGTGCCCAGCCAAGAGAGATAGAAATAGCTGCCCCAACAATAGGTGTGGTACATCGCCAGGATGTTCCAATAGCCGGGCTGCCGCAGAATGTGGCTCCACGGCATGGGGAGATGACTGCGCGCGGAGGCGATGCCAATCTCATGGATCTCTTTTTGCGGAACACCAGCCTTTTGCGCGGGTGAATCGCGGTACCACCAATACCAGAGCGCGCACCAGAAGAGGCCCAGGAATCCAAATGCGTAGAACGACATTCGCCAATCGAAAGCTTGCTGAATGGGAACAACCAGGAGCGGCGATAGAGCGCCTCCTAAGCGGCTGGCCATCCAGACGAACCCCGTGGCACGCGCACGTTCCGATGCCGGGAACCATCGCGAAATCGCCGATGCGCTTCCGGGATACGCCCCGGCTTCGCCCATGCCGAAGCAGAACCGCACCAACAGAAGTACAAAAAAGTTCGACACGGTGCCCGTCAGCGATGTAAACGCCGACCACCACAGAACGATTCTCGTTAAGACAGCCCGCGCGCCAATTTTGTCCGCCATCACGCCGCTCGGAATTTCGAACAACGCGTAGGACAGCGTGAACGCGCCCACCACCCAACCCCACTGGCTCGGCGACAGACCGAGGTCCGCCTGCATGCGCGGGCCGGCAATCGATATGCAGACGCGGTCAATGTAGGTGATGATGGACAGAAGAAAGAGGAGGGCGAGAACACGGATCCTGTATTTCATGCGCAAGTTGTCCAACCATCATACAGCAGCGGCCCGGCGCGCCTACTTTAGCTCGCGATAGTAATAGCTCATATCGATGGGCGGCGGAACTATTCCCAGCGCGCGCAGCATTCCCGATGCCTGTCCGCGATGATGCGTTCCGTGGTTGATGACATGAAACACAACCTGCCAGTACAAGGATTCCTGGGGATTCCCCTTGAGGTCTTTGTATTTCATGGTTGCGGAAAAATCCGTCATCCCGTCCGCCCACTTCTGCCAGCTCTGATGAATCGGCGGCCACTCATTCCGGAGGGTTTCGAGGTGCATGTCCTTCTCGGGATCGACAAAGACCGCGGGCAGGTTGCCGTTCACGCGGCCCATCCAGATTCTGTCGGCCGCGAAGACGTGAACCAGCGTTCCCAGTACGCTCTTTTCAGACGTGCCGAAATCGCGCTGCAGCTCATCGGGACTCAGTTGCGCCGCCGCGTGGACCAGGCGCTCCGAGGCCCAGGCCGTATATCGCAACTGCGTGAGAATCGTTTCTTTGGATACGCTCATATCTTTCTACGTTAGCCTTTCTTCTTCCAGAATCCTGCGCTTCCGGCCGTTACCCCAACGATAACCGCCCGGCTCGCCATCGCCCCGCACCACGCGATGACAAGGAATCAGCATCGCCACTGGATTCGCGGCGCAGGCGTTTGCCACGGCGCGCGATGCGGTTGGCTGCCCGATGCCGGCGGCCACCCCCGCGTAACTTCTCGTTTCCCCGCGCGGAATGGTGCGCAAGTAATCCCACACGCGCAATTGAAAATCCGTGGCGCGAATGTCCAATGGAACGTCGATCGTCGCGGATATGCCTTCGATGAATGCCCGCACGGAATCGATCCATTCGCGCAGCCCTTCCTCCAAAGCGGCCTTGGGGAACTCCGCCCGCAACTCCTTCAGCGCGTCAGCGCCAAAGCGTACCGCGCACACGCCACGCGCGGTCGCCGCTACCAATACAGGCCCAAAGCGGCTGGCAAAGGTCGCGTAACGAATCTGCTGGCCCTCGCCGCCCTTCTGATATTGCGTCGGCGTCATTCCCAGCGGGGTTCTTTCGTAGGCGCGGCTATTCGATCCATAGCCCGCCGCGTAGATGGCCTCCGTTACCGACCCGCCTTGACGTAGATTCGCACGGAATGTGCGCGCGCGGCAGGAATCCTGAAACTGTTTCGGCGTGAGTCCCGTGGCGGCTTTGAAGACCCTCTGCAAATGGAACGGACTGAGTCCGGCTTGGCGGCTCAAATCTCTCAGCGGCAGCGGCTCCGCCGAGTTCCGTTCAATGTATTGACACAACTCCGTAATGCGATGCATGACATCATCCACGGTACGCGTTTTCCTGGAATCCGGCACTCCGAAACTTGCTACGCGGCGCTGGTCAACTGATGGCGACGCTGTGCCCATTCGGCGGTTGGAAAGACGCTTGGCCCCAGTTCAATCACGCGGGGCAATAGTGCGTAGACCGAGACCGGCGTCCAGGCCTTGCCTTCACGCGTCCGGTATCCCAACGTGTTCAACTCGGAAGCGACCTGCGAGATTCGTTTGTCCTGAACGATGGAGTCCATTAGCCGCAACAGGACCTCGCGCTCTTTCCGGTTCTCCACAAGCGAGTCCGAGGCGGCGTCGATCTGCGTTCCGAACGGCGTCTCTTCCCGCGGCTGCGGGCCGGCCATCTCAATCTCACGCTCCCAAATAATGGCGACAGGTTTCCAGCCGCTAAAACTCCGGCTCTCGAAGTATTCGTGGGTGGGCGCGCCGGTCAAGGTTTCGCGAAGCCGTTCGATGTTTCTCATACCGTTTCTTATACACCGAAAATGTCTGCGGCGCACGGGTCAGCTTCGTAACGCCTGCTCCAGGTCGGCAATCAGATCGGCCGCATTCTCGATACCCGCGCTGAGGCGGATGAGGTTTTGCGGCGTCCTGCTTTTGGGACCTTCGACGCTCGCCCGGTGCTCGATCAGACTATGCGTTCCGCCAAGGCTGGTGGCACGCGTGAAAAGTTTCGCCCGTGCCACTACCGCCATCGCCTCCGGCTTCGCACCCTTCACTTGAAAAGACAACATGCCGCCGAACCCGCCGGACATCTGCCGGCAGGCAAGATCGTGGCGCGGATGTTCCGGCAGGCCGGGATAATGCACGCGATCCACCGCGTCCTGGCCTTGCAGCCACCTCGCGATGGCAAGCGCATTCGCCGATTGCTGACGCACGCGCAAGGGCAGCGTGTCGATACTGCGGCGCAGCAGCCAGCAATCGAACGCGGAGGGAACCGCGCCGCCGTATTTCTGAAACTTGCGCGCTCGCTCGAACAGGTAGTTGTCATGCCGCGTGATCAGCGCGCCGCCAACCACATCGCTATGTCCGCCAATGTACTTCGTCGTCGAGTGCATCACCATGTCAATGCCGAAATCGAGCGGGCGCTGCAGCACAGGAGTCGCGAACGTGTTGTCGGCGATGCTGATGGCGTTGGCCTTCCGGGCAATGCCGGCAATCGCCGTAAGGTCGCAAAGTTTGAGCATGGGATTCGACGGCGTCTCCACCCAGATCAATCGCGTGTTGGGCCGAACGGCATTTTGAATTGCGTCCGTATCCGTCATGTCCACGAAGGTCGTTTCCAATTTGGATTTCGCGAACACGTCGCCGATGGTCTTGCGCAAACCATGATAAACGTCGTCTGGAAACAGCATGTGATCGCCGGGCTCCATGCCTTGCAGGGCAGCGGCGACCACAGCCAGACCGGAACCAAACGCCAGCCCCTCTGTGCCGCCTTCCAGCGCCGCCAGACACTTTTCCAGCGACTCGCGATTCGGCTGCTCCTCCCGCGCGTATGTGTATCCAAGCGGCCACTTGCCATCCGCGCCCCGCTCGTAGGTGCTGGTGAGATACAGCGGCGGCGCGACCGCGCCCGTGCTCTTGTCGATCTTGCGGCCAGCGTGAACGGCGATAGTTTCCATCTTCATGGTGCCTTCATTCTCTCAAACCGCCGCGCGTATGCCGCGCATCTTGCCGCATGCTCTGAGCAGGACCGCATACGACTCGCGCTTCCAACCGGGGCTCGCCAGCCACCATCGCTCCAGCAGCACTTTACCCATGTGCCAGGACTTCCCGGCCGGCTGCATCCGCACATCGGGAGTCGGCTCCGCATAGAAGTTGCCCGCCGCGAATCCCGCGATGCCACCGCCGGCTTCGAGCATGCAATAGCCATCGCCGCCGAATGTCTCCTCCGGCGTACCGCCCTCAATTTCCGCGGCAATCCGCGCGGCGGCGACCTCCGCTTGCGCATGCGCGAATACGCCGGCTTTGGGAAGCAGGAGTGGAGTATCCGTTTTCCACCGGCCGGGAATCGGCAACGCCGTAACGTCGCCGATGCCATAGACCCGCTCTGCGGAGGTCTCCAGCGTCCGAGGATTTGCCGGCACCCATCCCGCCGCGTTCACAAGGCTTGTCTGGCGCAGCAGTTGCGGCGCATGATGAGGCGGAATCGCAATGATGAGATCGAACGGACCGGCGGCCGATTGCGAAAATACAAGAGTGCCGGCCGCCGTATCGACGCTGATCAAGGAATGGAGCGGATGGAATTCGATTCCTTTCGACTGCAAGAGTTGCCGCACGGCCTGGCCGAGTTGTGGACCGGCGACGGGCATCGGCTGAGATTCCGGAGTAAAGAGATGGATCTCCACTTTGTGGCGAATCCCACGCCTTTGAAAATAGTCCGCAGCCAGCATGGCTCCTTCGTGCGGTGCGGCGGGGCACTTGTAGGGCATCGACGCGACCACGAAGGCGATTCGTCCGCCGCGAAAGCTCTCCAACTTTTGGCGGAGGCGGACGGCGCCATCGGCTGTAAAGAAGGTCTCAGAGCTTTCCGCCAAACCGGGGATCGATTGCGGCGCAAGTTCGGCTCCCAATGCAATCACCAGGTAATCGAAGGCGATCTCGCCGGCGTCCGTCGCCACTTTCCGGCCGGGCAGGTCGAGCGCATTGGCGCTGGCGGTGATCAGTTCGACGCCTTCACGCAGCAGAGATTTCAGCGGCCGGCGGCACTGTTCGGGCTTGCGGTCACCCGTCATGAGCCAAAGGAACGAAGGCGCGAACGAGTGGACGGCGTTCCTTTCCACTACAACCACGCGATGACCAGAGGGCAGGCGCCGGCGCAAGCTATTGGCGGCGACAATGCCGCCCACTCCGCCGCCGAGAATGAGGATCGTTTTCGACGTCATCGCTTCGCCTCAATTCGTTGCACGGGATGGCCGCCGGCCTTCCATTCCGGAAACCCTTGCTCGAAGCGAAATGCCCGCAATCCGTACGAACGAAGCAACGCAACCGCCTCGTAGGCCAGGATGCAATAGGGGCCGCGGCAGTAGGCCACGATTTCCCGCCTCTTTGGCAATCCCTTGAGCCGCGCTCGCAGTTGGGGCAGCGGAATGGAACGCGCTCCGGCAATGTGTCCCGCCGTGTACTCTTCCGCGGGGCGCACATCCAAAACAATGACGTCTCCTCGCTCCAGCTTCCGGCGCAGACTCGCCGCGGTCACGGCTTCCAACGAATCCTTTCCGTTCAGGTAGGTCCGTACCATTTGACTCACCTCGGCAAGCCGGCTCTCCCCAAGTTCCCGCAGCGATTTCCAGAGAGAGAACACGCGTTCGTCCGCCAGCCGGTAGGTCACGCGCAAGCCCGCCTTTCGCCCCTCCACCAAACGCGCCGCGCGCAGCACCTGCAAGTGTTGCGAGGTGTTGGCCGCGGACCTGGACGTGAGGCGCGCCAGATCCTCCACATTCCGCTCCCGCTGCGCCAGCAGCTCCAACAACTCGAGCCTGCGCCCGCTGGCGAGCGCTCCTCCGATGCGGGCGAACTGGGCAAACAAGTCCGTCTTGAATTCGCGCTTCAGTACAGATTCCACAACAGCCACTATTCAAGCAATCAATTGATTAGTTTGTCAAGCGGGAAGGATCGTTAACTGCGGTACCCTGTTACTTTCGTTCACACTCCTTCTCTCATGCCCAAACCAATCCGCCTTGCCATTGCCGGCGCCGGACGCATCGGCGTCATGCACGCGCTTCACGCTCAAGAGATCGCCAATGAAACGGATAACTGCGTTGTAACCGCGCTCGTCGAGCCGCACGAAGGCCGCGCCCGCGCCACCGCCGAAAAAATGCGCGCGCGCCAGAAGACGGAACTTAGCGTTTTCTCCTCCGTTGAAGAGATGGCGGCGTCCGGGCTCTGCGACGCCACCATCATCGCCACGCCGACGGACGCGCATCAGAGCAGCGCGTCGATTCTGGTGAAAGCGGGACAGCGAGTTCTTCTGGAAAAGCCGTTGACGGGAACGCTGGAGGAAGACCGCGCTTTCGCCGCTGAGCTGGACGCAAAAC
>JACPVQ010000252.1 GCA_016191645.1 Candidatus Solibacter usitatus | reverse complement strand
CACGCCCCCCGCGGTGGCTCATGTGGACAGAATCTACGTTCCCAAGAAATCGAAAAAGACGGAGATTCTTGAAGGGCCTGCCAAGGAAGTGGCGGCGAAACTTGTGGAGAAATTGAAGTTCGAGGTGCGTGTCATATGAGCGGCGTATTGGTCATTCTGGAGCAACGCGGCGGCGTTTGGAATCGCATGTCTTTTGAAACGCTTGCGGCAGGGCAGGAGATTGCCGCGGCCACGAACGTTGGCTGTTCCGCCGCCGTTCTTGGTGAAGGCATCGACGCATTGACCAGCGAACTTTCATCCAAGAAGTTGGAGAGGGTCTATGCGGTCGATCACCCGCTGTTGGGCGGCTATACGGCGGATGGATTTGCGGCGGCCTCGGAGGCGCTGATTCGGCAGGTGAGTCCGAGCCTGGTTTTGTTCCCGCATACCTACCAGGTCCGCGATTTTGCCCCCAAGGTGGCAACTCGCTTCGGACAGGTTCTTGTCAGCGACACCATACGCATGACTGCAGATGGCCGCCAATTGGGCTTCGTGCGCCTGCTGTTCCAGGGCAAGCTGAACGGAGATGTCCGCGTCGAGGGTTCCGGGCCTCGGTTTGCCTCGCTGCAGGCGGGATCGTATCGCGCTGACCAGGTCGTCGAAGGGAATGCCACGGTGGAGAACATCGAGGTCGCTTTAGACGGCGTCGCCATTCGAAGCAAGCACCAGGAACCCTTCCGCGAATCGTCACGCGCGGTGGATCTGACGGCTGCGGAACTGATAGTCTCCGTGGGCCGTGGGATTAGGGAAAAAGAGAACATACCGGTGGTGGAGGAATTGGCAAGAGTTCTTGGGGCTGAACTAGCCGCTTCCCGGCCGATATGTGACAACGGTTGGCTCCCTATGGAACGGCAGGTCGGAAGCTCTGGGCAGACGGTTGCCCCAAAGATGTATTTGGCTGTGGGAATCTCCGGGGCCATCCAGCATCTT
Organism: Candidatus Solibacter usitatus; assembly: GCA_016191645.1. Taxonomy (GTDB): domain Bacteria; phylum Acidobacteriota; class Terriglobia; order Bryobacterales; family Bryobacteraceae; genus CADEFT01. The sequence continues at coordinate 15,383 of JACPVQ010000252.1, read as the reverse complement.
GTTGGAATGAAAGGGGCTAAGACAATTGTCGCCATCAACAAAGACCCCAATGCTCCAATTTTTGAGGTTGCTGACATTGGGGTTGTGGGGGACCTGTTCGAAATCGTCCCGGCGCTTGTCGAAGAGATCAAGAAGGCTAAGGGTCTCTAAGGTTTCAAGCTGACCCCATGGGGTCTTGACTTATCCTTCCTAATCATGCATAATGGGGTCATGGAGGAAGCATGACAGTGGAAGCAGTGAAGGTCAGAAGGCTCCCTGAATGGGTGGTAGACGCACATAAAGCGCGCGCTGAGGCGGCTGGCGTTTCTTTGGAGGAACAATTGAGAGAATTATTGACAGAATCGGCACTAACTCCTCAGAGGGATTTTGCGGCGAAGGCTGCAGCCTGGAACTCGGGCCTCAAGGCTCGCTATGGTTCTTTGGGCGACAGCACGGAATTAATCCGCGAAGACCGCGAGGAATCGGACGCTGGGGCTTAAGGGCCTCAGCCCGCGACCTCAGAATGAGGTGAACGGTGATTGTAGTCGACGCGAGCGTTGCGGTGAAGTGGTTTTTGCCGGAAGACGGATCGGAGGCGGCTTTTGAGCTACTCAAAGGCAAAGAGATCCTGATTGCGCCGGACCTGATCCGCGTGGAGGTCTCCAACGCATTCATGCGTCGCGCGCGCAAAGGCGACATCACGCACGCCGAGGCCAAAGAAGCCATGGGGATGTGGTTGGACGCGCTCAAGCAAGGCGTTGTGCAGATTCAAGGCAACCTGGAAGATCTGCGGGACGCCACCAACTTCGCGTTGCAGCTTGGGCACGCTGTGCACGATTGCTACTACCTCGCCGTTGCACGAAGAACCTCTTCCAAACTGGTGACGGCGGACAAGGCGTTTGCGGCAAAAGCAATTTCGGTCTTCCCGGTTGTAGAGATGTTGAGTTTAGAGCGGCCGAGCGCCCTCTGTATTTGATACGATACCTCCAGGCTCTGGAGGTCACTTGTTTCCATCAAAACTCATTTCACTCACCGCATTGTTTGTGCTAATGGTGTTCGCACAAAGCGAACGCGGCACGATCACAGGTATCGTCTCAGACCCGACCGGCGCGGCCATTGCCGGAGCGGAACTTCTTGTCGTGAATCGTGACACCAATGCGACTTTGCGCGTGTCAACTACCGCTTCCGGCGAATACAGCGCTCCCAATTTGCTCCCCGGCGTGTACCGTATCGAGGTGAGCGCATCGGGCTTCAAGCGCCTCATCGAACAAAACCTTATCGTGGCGGCGTCGAGCACGGTTCGCGTCGATTCGAAGCTTCAATTGGGCCAGGTTTCAGAACAGGTGGAAGTGACGGCGCAGGCGGCGGTAATTCAAACCGAGAATGCGCGCGTGACGTCGCAGGTGCAAAACAAGCTGGTAGATGAGTTACCGCTCGTCGTTGGTGGCGCGATGAGAAGTCCATTCAATCTTGTCGCCGTCGCCGCGGAAGCCAAGGGCAGCGGCCAGCGCCTTTCATTGGGCGGAGGTCAGGTGGCACAGTGGGACGCGACGCTGGATGGCTACAGCGTCGGGACGAACCGCTCGGGCGATACTGACGAGGCGGCGCTCAACACACCTTCCGTGGAATCGCTTACTGAATTCGCCGTCGATACGAACGGTTTCAAAGCGGAGTATGGCCAGGCGGGCGGCGGTGTTCTCACCTTCGCCTCGAAATCAGGCACGAACGCCTTGCACGGTTCGGTTTACGATTTCTTGAGGAACGACAAGATGGACGCCCGCGGCTTTTTTGCACCGACGCGCTCCATCTATCGTCAGAACGATTACGGATTCTCCGCCTCTGGCCCGGTGCTGATTCCCAAACTCTACAACGGCCGCAACAAGACATTTTTCTTCGTATCGTATGAAGGCTTTCGCAATCGCGTCGGCGCGAACGCGACCATCTTGACGGTTCCTTCCCAGGAGATGTACAGCGGCGACTTTCGCAATTGGGTGGACGGCGCCAACAGATCCGTTGCCATTTACGATCCGTCCACGACTCGTCCCAACGCAGCCGGCAATGGTTTCGTTCGCGATGTGTTCGCCGGCAATCAGGTTCCCGCCAACCGGTTTTCTCCCACCGCCGCCGCCATTGCGAAATACGGCCAAGCCGTAAGGCCAAATCGTGGATTTGCCGCCGGCACAAGCAACTATGTGAGGCAAAACTACATCGTTACCGGGGGCACCGAGGTTACTCCCACCGATAAATGGAGCATTAAAGGCGACCAGCAACTTACCGACAAACAGCGCGTGAGCATCTTGTGGAACATGACACAATTCCGGCGTCAGCCCGGCGCGGGCGGACCTCCCGGTTTGCCGGAGCCCATCTGGAACAACGCGATTCAGGCCTGGGACACGGATGCCATCCGGCTTTCCCACGATTGGACCATCTCATCCACAATGGTCAACCACTTCTCCTACGCCAGGAACACGTTCACAAAGAATAGCTTTTCCGGCAATGTGGACAAGAACTGGAAAGACAAAATCTGCATTAAGAACGTAGTGGATTGCAACCAGAACTTTCCCACCATCAATTTTTCGGAGTACACATCGTGGGGCTCTGCTTCGTACAACGGAACGGATCAGCCTGGCTGGGGAATCAAGAACGATTTGAGTGCCATCAGAGGTTCCCACACGCTGAAATTTGGGTTCCAACATCAGAACCAGAACGCGAACGGATTCGGGCAACAGGACATTGCGGGCCGTGCGGATTTCAATTTTCTGAGCACAAGCATTCCCGGATCTACATCGTTCCCAAATAGCGGCGGCAGCGCATTTGCTTCGTTCCTTCTAGGCGAGGCTTATCTGGGGAGGACGGAAACCATCCGCTACGTCACGCAGAAATTTTCTTATTTCGGGTTCTATGCGCAGGATGACTGGCGCATCAATCGCAAGCTCGTGTTGAACGTCGGTTTGCGTTATGACGTAACTCTTCCTCCGACGAATCTCAAAGACGAATACTCCGACTTCAATCCCACCACGCCGAACCCCGGCGCGAATGGCTATCCCGGCGCTCTTTGGTTTGCCGGTTTTGGCTCTGGCCGCGAGAATTCACGTAGTTTGGTTCCCGGTTGGTATGGCGCATTCGGTCCGCGCATTGGCTTGGCGTACTCTGCCAACAACAAGACAACGGTTCGCACGGCTTTTGCACGGTCTTTCTCACGCGTTACCGCGGTGCAAGGAAGCGGTCATTTCGCGGGCTTCATCGGCCAATATCAATTCGATAACGCATCGCAAGGCGTGCAGCCGACGTTCAAACTCGACCAGGGATTGCCGGCGTACAAATTGCCCCCATCCATTGACCCCGCTTTCTCCAACGGCAACACAGTGGATTTCTGGAATGGCCGCGATGCCACGCGCGCGCCGGAAAACCTGTCGTGGACATTCACCATCCAACGGCAAGTGACCGGCAATACGGTTGTGGAAGCCGGCTACAACGCCACGGTGGGAACGCACATGCAATCCGGTATCCTGAACCTGAACCAGGTTCCCACAGCCACCTTCGACCGCATGGTGGCGCAGTTTGGAGTGACGCAAGCCTTGGCGATTCTACGTTCCGATATTACGTCGGCAACCGCGAGGACAGCGGGCATCAACGCGCCGTACCCAAGTTTTGTGAACCAATCTTTGCGCACCGTAAACCAGGCGTTGCGGCCGTTCCCACAATACTCCACCATCTCCACAGGACCGCAAAACGGCGATAAGAGCGGCCACTCGTCGTATCACTCTTTCATGTTGAAAGCTGACCGGCGTTTTTCCAAGGGCATGACTTTCCAATGGAGCTACGTGCTTTCCAAATTGATGACGGATTCCGATACCTACTTTGCCAATTCGGCTACCGGCGCGATGGATCAATACAATCGCCGGTTGGAGAAATCGATCGGGCAGTTCGATCAAACGCATGTGATCAAGTTCTCCACTCTTTATGACCTGCCGTTCGGGAAGGGGCAGCGCTGGCTGAACAGCGGTTTACTCAGTCACGTTGCCGGAGGCTGGCGATTATCGGGGATACAGGTCTATTCGAGCGGTGTGCCGCTTGCGCTCTCGCGCAACAATCCGTTGCCCATCTTTAATTCCATCACGCGTCCGCTGATCACCAGCTACGACGACTGGCGCGCTCCCATCGCCGGCAGCAAGTTCGATCCCAACGTCGATCGATTCCTCAAGCCGGCAAGTTTCTTTCCCGTACAACCCAACGGTTTCGGTAATGAAACCCGCTACAATCCGAAGCTGCGTTCCTTCTGGGGAAAGAGCGAGAATCTCAGCGTCGCCAAATCGTTCCGTATCCGCGAAAGTTTGCGCATCGACTTGCGCGGGGAAGCATTCAATTTGTTCAACCGTACGATATTCGGAACGGGCAGCCTGAACCTGAATGCGGCCAACATCGGCCAGGTGACGAACCAGGCCAATGAACCACGCCAAATGCAGGTCGCTCTGAAGTTCTATTGGTAAGGAGTTTCCAATGAATACGCGCCGGGCTTTTCTTGCCACCGTGCCTGCCGCGGCATTTGCCGCCGCGTCCAAACTGCCCACTGCGGAGGGGCCGCAATTCATTGTCGCCATGCTCACGATGCTGGATGGCAAAGGCCGTTTGGACGATGCGATGAACAAGGACTATCTCGCCTATCTGGCGGCCGGAGGCGCGGACGGCGCGCTCGTTATGGGAACTACGGGAGAATTCGCGTCGTTTTCCGTGAAGGAGCGCAAGCAGTCGCTGGAGAGCGCCATGAAGCATAAGGGGCGGCTGAATGTCATGTGCCAGATAGGCGCAGGCAACTTGCCGGAGACTTTGGAGTTGCTGGATCATGCAACTGGCTCGGGTGCGGATTCCGTGCTGGTTCTGCCGCCGTACTATTACAAGAACCCCTCGGCGGACGGATTGGCTTCGTTTTTTGAACCTGTCCTGAGAGCCGCGAAGCTGCCGGTGTTGGTCTACAACATTCCGCAATTGAGCGGTTCGCCGATCACGCCGGAACTGCTGCGGAAACTCAGTTCGTTCGACCGGCTTTATGGAATGAAAGATTCATTCAGCAAAGCCGACGCGATGGTGTCGTTCCTGCGGGAGTTTCCCAAGCTGCGGATCATGACCGGCGTGCATGGCAACATTGAAGTGAACTTGAAAAACCGCGGCGCCGGCGGTCTCACTGGAAACGGCAGCATTTTCGTGAAGGAGACCGCGGAGATCTTGAAAGCGCACAGTGCGGGCGGCGATACCGCGGCGGCGCAGAAGAAGTTAAACGAACTTTCGGGAATGCTATCGGGCTACGATGGCGTGCCGGCGATGAAGTACGCGCTGAGCCTGATGGGTCTAAAGGAGAGCGCGGTTCGCGCGCCGTTTGTACCGGTGGCGGACGCGAAGCGGAAGGAACTGGCGGAGAAGATAGCCCGCTGGCGCTCCTAGGTGAAATGAGTTCGCCCGGACCACTGTCCCGTTACCTCGACGGCGCACTCAGCATCGCCGACTTCGAACATCGCATCGCCGCGGAAGAGCCGAAAATCCATGCGTGGGTCGAGGTGCGGCGGGAAGAAAGTTCGCATCCGGGTCCCTTGCATGGCGCGCCCTTCGGCGTAAAGGATATTGTCGATGTGCGCGGCTACCGCAACACGAACGGCTCGCACATCTTTGCCCACCGGGTCAGCGGCGCTGACGCCGCGCTGGTAGAACTGATCCGATCCAAGGGCGGCGTTGTGATGGGGAAGACCCAGACCACGTCGTTTGCCTATTTCGATCCCGCACCCACACGCAATCCTAGGAATCCCGCACACACCCCGGGCGGAAGCTCCAGCGGATCAGCCGCCGCCGTTGCGTGTGAAATGGTTCCGTTCGCCATCGGGTCGCAAACGCAGGGTTCAGTCCTCCGGCCTGCCTCGTTTTGTGGAGTAACGGGTTTTAAGCCAACATTCAATGCGTTGCCCGTGGAAGGATTCATGCCATTCGCGCCTTCGTTGGACACGGCCGGTTTCTTTACCGCGAACGCGCTTGACATGCGGCTGCTCTGGCTGTCCTTAGGCCTGCCTGCCGCGGCGGAGCTTCCGGAAGACTTCGGCATGATCGAACTTCCCTGTGATCCGGTGATGCAGGAGACGTTCCGTAACGCCGTGCAGATTCTGGGTCACTACGGCTGCCGCGTGCGGCGCATTCAACCGCCCGGGAGTTTCCACAAAGCCCTGGATGCGGTGAGAACGCTGCAGACATTCGAGGGTGCGCGCACGTTGCGTCAGTTGTACGCGGAACACGGAGCCGCCATCGGGGCGAAGCTGGCGGAACTCGTCCGCACCGGCCTCGCGATGCCGGAGGACACACGCCTGAATTGTTTGCGCACACTGGAACTCGCGCGACAAGAGATGGACGATGTGTTTCAAACATATCCTGTTCTCTTGTCGCCCGCAGCCGTAGGGCAGGCTCCGGAGGGACTGGCTTCTACCGGCGATCCGCGCAATAACGCCTATTGGACGGGCCTGCACACTCCGGCAATCTCTATTCCCATGCCTGTCGCCGATGGATTCCTGCCCATGGGATTGCAGATGACTGCCGCGCGCGGAAATGACGGGTTCCTGCTTGCCGCGGCCTGCCATTGCCATGCGCTGCTGCACGCGAAGGCGTAGCTATCATTTCAAAGCCGCTGTGGGCAGATCTCCAGACTTGCGAGGTGGCCCCACAATTCAAAGACTTCGTTCGTAGGCGTGCGCAATCCGGAACATGCCGGCCTCGTCGAAATGACGCGTGAGAATCTGCATTCCGACCGGCAATCCCGCGGCGGTCCTGCCACACGGAACGCTCATGCATGGGATGCCCGCCAGGTCGCCCGTAATCGTATAGATATCGGAAAGATACATCTCCATCGGATCGGCAAGTTTTTCTCCAAGACGGAACGCGGGAAACGGAGAAACGGGCGTGATCAATGCGTCCACTTGCTCAAAGGCCTGGTGAAAATCCCGAGTGATTAACGTGCGCACCTTCTGCGCTTTCAAATAGTAGGCATCGTAGTAGCCGTGGCTCAACACGTAGGTGCCGAGCATGATGCGGCGCTTGCATTCCGTTCCAAAGCCCGCGCCTCGCGTGTTGCGGTACATATCGCTGAGAGTATCCGATGCGGTCGAGCGGGACGTGTAGCGCACGCCATCGTAACGCGCCAGGTTCGAACTCGCCTCGGCGGTGCAGATGATGTAGTATGCGGAGATCGCATACTCGGTGTGCGGCAGGCTAACGTCCCGCACCTCGCACCCGAGCCTTTTGAGAACATCGACGGCTCGCATCACGTGGTCGCCCGTTTCGCTGGACAATCCTTGGAAGTATTCTTTCGGCAGGCCGATGCGCAGTCCCTTCACATCTTCGCTGAGGGCTTTATTGTAATCCGGCAGCGGCGCGAAGGCGGAGGTGGAATCCATTTCATCGCGCCCGCCGATCGATTGCAGCAGCGCTGCCGCGTCGGAAACGTTTCTGGCAAACGGTCCGATATGGTCCAGCGAACTGGCGAAGGCCACTAACCCGTATCGCGAAACGCGGCCATAGGTAGGCGTAACTCCGACGACTCCGCAGAACGACGCCGGCTGACGAATAGATCCGCCCGTATCGGAACCCAACGACGCCACGGCAGTCCCCTGCGCCACAACCGCCGCGGAACCGCCGCTGGAACCGCCGGGAACGCGGTCCAATGCCACGGGATTGCGCACGGGACCGAAGGCGGAGTTCTCATTCGATGACCCCATCGCAAATTCGTCGCAATTCGTCTTGCCAAGAATCACGGCGCCGGCCTGCTCCAATCGAATAACGGCGGTGGCGTCGTAAGGCGGAATGTAATTTTCCAAAAGCTTCGATCCGCAAGTGGTCCGCACGCCCTTCGTGACGATGACGTCTTTCACCGCCACCGGCACTCCGCCCAAAGGTCCCGCATCTTCACCGCGCGCGACCTTCGCGTCCACAACGGCCGCCTGACGCAGCGCGCGTTCGAAACAAAAGTGCAGATAGGCGTTTGTGGTTGGGTTTGCGGATTCGGCGAAACGCAAGGCTTCGGTCGTCAACTCGACCGCGCTAAACTCCTTTTTCGCCAATCCGTCACGCACGGATTGGATGGTGAGGCCGTCGATAGGCGGCGTCATCGTTCAATCACCTTCGGAACTTTGAAATAACCCTGGCCCGGCTGAGGAGCGCATTGTAATGCGTCGGCATTCGACAGCGGGGGACGGATGGCGTCTTCGCGTAGCGTCGCCGTTTCGCTCGCGTCGCTCAACACTTGCGCCATCGGCTCGACGCCGGTCGTGTCGAGTTGGTTCAGCTTGTCCATGTGCGAGAGAATCTCGTCCAAATCATGCGCCATCCTCGCCACTTCTTCGCCGGTGAGTTTCAGATTCGCCAGGTCCGCGACGTAACGTACCTTTTCGGGAGTCAGTTTCAAGCTGTTTCTTTCCTTCGGGACGAGATGTAGACACGCCGCAGTACGGGATCCTCAATGCTATCCGCCTCATCGACGGGATGAGCGCCCGTGCGGGAAGGAGCCGAGGCGGTTCCCGGACGGCGTCTGGGGGGAGCGATGCGGAATTCGATTCTTTGGATCATCTGCGCGTCGACGACTTTGCCGATGCGGCTGAGGATCTGTGCTTCCAGCGATCGCAGCTGCGACATCCAGATGACGTCGTCCACTTCGACAATCAGCGTATTGCCATCCAGAAACGCCGGCCGCGAATGAGCCGCGATGGTTTTTCCAACGGCCGCCGTCCAGGCGCGCGGGGCGAGTTGGTACGTTTTGACGCCCGCCGCGACGACGGCCTTCAAACGCATTTTGCCGATGATTTTGCCGGCGCGTTCCATGACGGGTGAGATTTTCCATTTTACCAAGGATCTCTGTTACCATTTCCCCCGTGCTGGTGCTTGCATCGAAATCGCCGCGGCGTCAGGAAATTCTGCGCCACGCGGGAATCCCGTTTGTTGTGCGGCCAGTGATGGTGCAGGAGGAGCGGACGGCGGGAGAGGGGCCGGAAGAGTACGTCCTGAGACTTGCCGGCGAGAAGGCGGCGGCCGCAACCGTCAGTCCGGAGGAGGTGGTTCTGGGGGCGGACACGATTGTAATTGTGGATGACGCCGTGCTGGAGAAGCCGCTGGACGACGAGGACGCCGCCAACATGCTGCGCAGGCTTTCCGGGCGGGAGCATCAGGTTTTGACGGGCATTTGTTTGCGCAGCCACGGAAAGGAAGTTGCGGATCTATGCCGCACCTCGGTCTGGTTCTCGACCCTGACGGAACAAGAGATTCTTGATTACGTCGCCAGTGGGGAACCTCGCGATAAAGCCGGCGCATATGCGATTCAAGGGCTGGCAGCGAAGTTCGTGGAGAAGATTGACGGATGCTACTGGAACGTCGTGGGATTGCCTGTGTCGTTGGTTTATCGCCATTGGAAGGAGTTGCTCGTGCCATGCAAGTAACAAGGCGGGCATTTATTGCCGCATCCTGTGCGGCGTCGGCGTCCGGCCAGCAGCAGGCCGATGGGAAGTTCGAGGCCAACGTGCGGCGTGTGTTTTCCGGCGATGGCCCAGAGGTCCATGTGGACGAAGGGCACAACAACTTTCATACCATCGGCGGGCGCTACAAACCTTTTGCGAAGTTGTTGGAGAAAGCGGGGGCGCGCCCGCGTCCGTTCCCGGCGAAGTTTTCCCGGGATTCGTTGAAGAACGCGCGGATCCTCGTGATTGCGAACGCGTTGTCGGATCGCAATCAAAATAACTGGACACTGCCCACACCATCGGCATTCACTTCGGCGGAAATCGGGGCGGTCTACGAATGGGTGCGGCGAGGAGGCGCGCTGATGCTCATTGTCGATCACATGCCGTTTCCCGGATGCGCCGGCGAACTGGCGCATGCCTTTGGCATAGAGTTTTCCAACGGCTACGCGAGAGAGCCTGCCGTGCAAGGACCCATCGTATTCCGTAAGTCCAGCGGGAGTTTGAAAGAGCATGGTGTAACCCAGGGCATCGCCGAAGTTGCCACCTTCACCGGATCGGCGTTTCGCGTAACGGGTCATGCCGTCCCGCTCCTGGTCTTCGGACCCGATGCGGAGAGCGCGCTGGTGCGGCGTGCCTCGCAGATTCTCCCCGATACGCCGCGTCAGACTGTAGGAGGCTGGCTGCAAGGAGCATTGCTGGATGTGGAAAAGGGCCGGTTGGCAGTGTTCGGCGAGGCTGCCATGTTCAGCGCGCAGATCACGGCGAACGGCGGAACGATGGGGATGAATTCACCCTTGGCGCCGAAGAATGCGGAGTTCTTGGTGAATGTTGTGAAGTGGCTGGCGAAGTAGTCCACGATTGTGTCATGTTTTAGTGATATTAAACTTGACAATCCTCCCCGGATCGAAGATACTTGCAGCATGAGGAGGATTCTCACCACATCGCACACCCGCCTGGGCCCGGCCATGCCATTCATCCGCCGCCGTATCGAACTCGGCGGGGAACGGATATGGCAGCTAGCGGATTTCCGGGGACTTCCCTTCACAGCCGTTGCGCAAGCCTTGTCCAGATTGCAACGTCAAGGGGAGCTTACTCGCTTCAGCAAGGGGGTCTATTACCGCGCGCGCGAAACGGCATTCGGCAAGAGCCAGCCAAACCCGGCTGAACTACAGAGGCTGGTTTGCAGGAACAAGTACATATTCCCCGCGGGTATTGCCGCCGCCAACCTGCTGGGGTTCAACACACAACAAGCGCGCAAGAGTGAGGTCGCAACTACGGCCCTCAGCCTGCCCAAGAAAATCTTCGGCAGCGATACGGTCATCCACACCCGGCGTCCACAGGCGTGGACCGCTCTTTCCGAAGTTGATGCCGCCTTACTCGATCTCATGAGACAAGGCGCCCGAACCAGCGAGTTGTCCCCGCAAGAAACAGTTCGCAGAATTCTGGCACTACTTTCGGAGAAAGGACGCTTTGAGCGCGTTCTTAGCGCGGCCGCCACCGAACCTCCGCGGGTGCGGGCGATGCTTGGCGCGATTGGCGATCAATTGGGAAAACACCGCAGAGCAACCGAACGGCTGCGGGCTTCCTTGAACCCACTTTCGCGTTTCGAATTCGGGTTGCTCGCCGGTTTGAAGCACGCCCGCGACTGGCAGGCGAAACCGGGTCCATCGCGTGAAGCTGTTTGAACATCCCGATTTCGATCAGCTGATCCTTCAGGCAGTGGAACATTTTCGTGGGCAAGGATTGCGCCCTGCGGTCATTGAGAAGGATTACTACATCACAGAAGCGCTGCGGTTGATCGCCGCGGGCGCAGGTGACAAAGTAATCTTCAAAGGCGGCACCAGTCTGTCGAAGGGATGGAATCTGATCCATCGGTTTTCAGAAGACATCGATCTGTTTCTCGATCCCCTCGCGTTCCATCCCGCGCTCGGAAAGAACGGCATCAATCGTGAGCTTAAGAAACTCCGCAATACGGTCGCCGCGCACCCGGCCATGACACTGATCGAAACGGAAGGTCAAACCATCGGCGGGTTCAGCCGCAGCGACTACTTCTCGTACCGGCCGCTGTTTCGCGGCCCCGGCGAAGTACTTCCTCGCGTGATGCTGGAAAGCGGCGCGGCGAGCGGCCGCGAACCAAGCGTCGGCGTGGAACTCCGCTCTTACGTAGGGCAATTCTTGAACGAGAAGTCGCTTTCGCTGGGGGCCGAAGATGAGGGACCCTTTACGATGAGACTCCTCCACTTCCGGAGGACGTTCGTGGAAAAACTGTTCGCTATCCACGGCAAAGTCGAACTCCTCAAACGCGACGGCGAACCGCTGGGAACCTACGCGAGGCACTACTACGATCTATATCAACTGTCGCAACATGCGGAAGTTGCCGCTATGTTGAAATCGCAGGAATACGCTGAGATCAAAAAGGACTATGATCGCATCAGCGGCATCCACTTCCCCAGGAGCTATTTCCATCCCGAAGGCATGCGCTTCTCGGGGAGCGACGCGCTCTTCCCGCCCCCGAATTTGGCCGCGAACATCGGACGCGGGTACGAGTCTCAATGCCGGGTTCTCTGCTATGGGCCTTATCCGTCATGGGCCGAGGTTCAATCGCGGTTCTTGGAACTGCGCGGCCTATTGTAGATGGACGTCCGTAATCAGTGCGCGCCCGCCACAGGTTCCAACACTTGCTGCTTGGCGCCTTCCGGAATCGCCACCAGCATCTTCTCTTTGCGAATAATCAGCGTGGATGTGTTGTAACTGGCCTGTTCGAATCCATGGCCGTGCGTGATCGCGTCGGTGGGGCAGGCCTCGACGCAATAGCCGCAGAAGATGCAGCGGCTATAGTCGATGTTGTATACGGAGGCGTAGCGCTCACCGCCGCTCATGCGCAGTTTGTCGGTGTTCTCCGCGGCTTCAATATAGATGCATTCGGCGGGACAAGCGGCCGCGCAAAGAAAACACGCCACGCATTTTTCCATGCCGTTTTCGTCGCGCTGCAATTCATGCGAACCGCGATAGCGTTCCTGAAAAAGCGCCGGGCCATCGGGATAATCTTCCGTGATCGTAGGCTGCAGCATCTCGCGAAACGTGATGCCCATCCCTTTGGCGATCGCCGCCGCCGAACCCAACACTTCCTGAATCTTTGAAGCCATTACATTTCCTTGTAGGTAATCGTCCGCCGCACGGGCGTTCAGTTTTTCGCCCCTCAACCCGGGCGAAGGTCCGGGACATCTTCGCCTTCCATGACCACGGTCTCTCCGGTTTTTTCGCCAAATGCCTTCATGCTTGCTTTCGACCAGCCAGTCCACGAACTGCTGATCTCACCACCCGGCGTTACCAGAAACATCGACGGCACGTGCGTAATGCTAAAACCGTTGCTGGCCTGGTAGCCTTCGGAAGCCTGGTCGAGCAAAACGGGGAAGGTCACGCCGAATGCGCGCTGAAACTCGCGCGTTTGTTTTTCGCCATCCTGGCTAATCCCATAGATGTCAATTTCGCCATTCCGCGCCCGCTCCAGAAATGGAAATGTGAATTGGCACACCGGACAGGAAACCTTAAAAAACGCCAGCAGCACGGGACCGGTGGAAATTAACTGATCTAACGCATGGTCGGACCCGTCAACGCCCTTCAAGCGGAAGCCTGGCGCTTTTGCACCGGCGGGTAGCATTCCCTTTCCACTCTTGACTGCCATTGCCATCAGTTTAACAACTTCACCAACTGCCGCGCCGCGATCAACAGCGGATCCCACACATTGGAAAACGGCGGAGCATAGGCAAGGTCGAGATGAAGGAAGTCGCCGGCGTTCATGCGATGCGTCAGAGCGGTCGCCAGGACGTTGATTCTCCCTTCCACGCCCGATTCGCCAATCACCGTTCCACCCAGTAGCCTTCCCCTCCGGTCGGCAGTGAGTTGAATTCTGGTGGGCTTGCCGCGGAAGTAGCGCGCGCGGTCCAAGGCTTCGATCTGCACGGGAACAGGATCGAATCCCTCTTGCTTTGCTTGCTCCGGCGAAAGACCGGTGGAGGCGATGCCAAGTCCGCACACCCGCGCAATGGAAGTCCCCACAATGCCGGGAAAGCGGTCGTAGAGGCCTGCCGCCGCTGCGCCGGCAACGCGGCCGGTCTTGTTGGCGGTTGTACCCAATGGGAACCAGACGGGCCTCCCGCTGACCAGGTGTGTGGTCTCGATGCAATCGCCGGCCGCGTAGATTCCGGGGATGCTTGTTTCCATGCGATCGCTGACGCGGATGGCCCCCGAATTGCCGAGTTCAACGCCGGCCTCCGCGGCAATCCTCGTGTTCGGAGTTAGTCCGCAGGCGAGTATCACCACATCAGCGGACGGAATGGAAGTCGCCGCCGCGCCCAGCCGCAGTTCCACGCGAAACTGTTCGAGCTGCTTCCGGACAATTTCAGTTAGCCACGGGTCCGAGCGGCCCAGAACATCCTTCGACGCTTCCCATATCTGTACTTGCAGCCCTCGCGCACGGAGAGCTTCCGCGGTTTCCAGACCAATGTAACCTGCGCCAAGAATGATTGCGCGCAGGGGATTCGCGGTGCGCAAGTGCTCCTCCAACCGCTCCGCGCCGTTCCAGGTATCCACAGAAAAAACATGAGGCTGGTCCGCTCCGGAAATGGACTTGCAATCGCGTCGCGCACCGGTTGTCAGGATCAACCGGTCAAAAACAATTCGCTCACCGCCCGCCAGCACAACCTCGCGGCGCGCGGGGGATACCGACGTCACCTCGGCGTCCAGCCGCACCGCGATATCTCGCTCTTCTTGAAAAAACTCGCGGGAATGCACCTGCAGTTGCCGCAAAGACCGGACGCGGCCCTCGACAAAATAGGGCAGTCCACAAGCGCCGTAGGAAACGTGTTTTGATTTTTCGAGAACGACGATCTCCAGATTGGCATCGGCCTGCCGCGCTCGCGATGCCGCGCTCATTCCGGCTGCGACGCCGCCGATGACTACCAGCCGCATCAATCCTCTGCGCGTTCCTGCGATTGAAGGAACGTGAGAATATCGAACTTCTTGATTTCGCGGTTGGGAAAGAAGCTGTTGACCGCGGTCTGCTCATCCTCGAAGACCTCGAACACCGTCGCCAATTTAGTGACCACCAACAACTCCAGATTGCGGCGATTCATCTTCAGCAGCTTCATCATGCCGCCGGACTTCTTCGCGCTGGTGAAACAAATCACCATAGTGCCCAAGCCAGTGCTATCAATGTATTGCACTCCGGCGAGATTGAGAATGATGCTGTTGTGCCCGGAGGCGATCAGTTGCGAAGTGGTCTCACGCAGCTTGCCGGCCGCTTCTCCGACAACAAGACGGCCTTTCAGATCGAGGATGGCGATGCCGTCCTGTTCGCGGCGGTGCAGTTCCAAATCCATGGGGAATTTGTATTGTATCGCGTGTGGCGATGGCAGCTGAAACGATTAGACGTTTACCCGTTCGGAAAGATGGATCGTCGCCAGGTCAACCCACTGGAGACCGGCGACATTGCGGACAAATGTGATTTCGGAAACCTCATAGCTGCGCGGACCCTGATAGTTCTTCCACTCGCGCAGGGCGATGTCCCGGGCGGTTTCGGATTCGCTTTGCGTCAAATCCTGAGCCAGCGTGATGTGCGGATGATAGCTGTACGCTTCCTGCAAGGTGAGTGCCCCGATGTTCAGTCTGGAATGGATCTCCAGCAGCGCATCACGGCCGCTGGATATTTCTACGTAGACAACATTGGTCTCTGGAAACACGGCAATACCAGCCGCTTCCAGCTTCAACGGCGGAATGGACTTCGCACAGGATTCGATCAATTGGATCGCTTCGTCTTCCGTTCCGCAGAGAGGCCGCGGCGGCATCAGCGTGACGTGAGCATTGGGGTCGCAGCCCGGAACAAGCTGACGCCGCAGGTCAAAGTTCTGTGCGCGATCGCGAGCTCTT
>JACPVQ010000251.1 GCA_016191645.1 Candidatus Solibacter usitatus | reverse complement strand
GTAACGATGCATACTATATCGTGAGACGAACGCAACTCTACCTTGACGACCAGTTGTGGTGGACCCTCCACGCCATCGCGCGCAGCGGTAAGACTTCTGTCTCGGAACTTGTGCGCAGGGCCGTGCGTGACTGTTATGTGGGGGACCTCAAACAACGCAAGGCCGCCATGCTGCGATTTGTTGGCAGCCGGGCGAAGTCGACTCCCACGATGGGCGCTGTACAGGAAGTGCGCAGCCTGCGTCGTGGGAAAGGCTCCACAGACTCGGTGAATGACAAACGTATTAGTGGATTCCGGTCGCAGGTTCCGCGTGCGTCTATTATTCAGGTTGCCCCAGCCCGTCGTCTCCTGGCCTGCTTAACACGAAACCGCCATTAGTCGAAATGGGTGTTCGAAAGGGCAGGTCCGATTCCACTTTTCGGGACGCGGCACTTGCCGATCTCGCGCTCCTTCCCATCACGGTGGATCCAGAGACCGACCGCCAGGCCTGGGGCGCCACCGCCTGACTCTGTACGACGCGGCGTACCTGGAACTGGCGCGCCGCCGCTGCCTGCCGCTCGCTACTCTTGACGGCGAATTGCGAGCTGCCGCCACGGCGGAGGACGTTTCCCTGCTCGGCCTCCGTGAATAATGTCCTGGACAGAAACGCTAACCGGTAACGGTATTGCCCGGTTTGGCTCCCCGTCGTGGACACGTTTCGAACTTTGGCGGCTTGCTCACCACCTGCGATCACGGCGGTGTTCCAACAGATTCAGACGTTTGCGAGTGCCTGAGTGTTCTGGTCCCTTTGTGCGTGGCGAGCGCTGTCTGGCGTCGGCAAGCCGGACTCGGTCCCGGAAGGAAAACGGAGAATTCCTGGGTGGATGCCTCTTCCAGTGACCGCAGCGACAAAGATCCCGGCGAGGTCGCGCCGTGCAACAACCAGAGAGCGGGCCGTCAGATCCTACGGGCAGCAGGCATCTGAATTCCTTCGGCGGCAATAATACTGATGTGTCCGGCCCACGCCCTATTCGTCTCGACAAACGCACGCACAAGAGACTGGAGATTGTCGGGCGTCGCGGGATGTACGCGAAACCATACGACGCCGGATTGTTCGAGAGGAACCCGGCGCTGAACAGCAATCTGCCAGAAGTCCTTATCCAAAGTCAGTAGAATCCGGGATTCCTCCTCGGCAACCTCAAGGCGAGAATGTCGCCGGAACCGTTTTCTGCGCAGAAGTGGCATGGCGTACTGGAATTCATCACCGCAGCGTGGCAGCCGGCGCGAACCTGACCCGCAGTCTTACCTATCGGCCGCGCTAGTGTAGTGTCCGCTATATAGATGGACATCAACTCAGCCGACCGCTCCCTTAACGGTCGCGGCTCAGTAGGTGGCGGCTCAGGTGGCGGCTCAGTAGGTCGCGGCTGCGCCTGACGTACTCCTACACTCAGATTTTCGGCGTTTGGCCAGCGTCTCTCCGAATCTATCACTTTCATGTCGCACACCCTAAGGCGAAGAGCCTCTATACAGGTTGGCGGGAAAACGGTACACTAGAACGAAGCTTTGTTTTAAACATTTATGTCTAGCTCTGTTTTGACCGAAACTTCCATTCCCGGTGTCACTCCACATGCGCGCGGGAAGGTTCGCGACGTTTACGCTTGCGGCGATCATCTGATCTTCGTCGCCACGGACCGTATTTCCGCGTTCGACTGCGTCCTTCCGAACGGCATTCCGGACAAGGGGCGCGTCCTCACCCAGATGTCCATCTTCTGGTTCGATTTTCTGAAGGACATTGTGCCCACGCATTTCGTCACGGCGGATGCCGGTCTGTATCCGGAGCCCTTTCGCAGTCACCGCGATCAGCTGGAAGGACGCTCGATGATGGTCCGCCGCGCCAAAATGTTCGACGCGGAATGTGTGGCGCGGGGTTACGTTTCCGGCTCGGGCTGGAAGGATTACAAGAGCACGGGCTCCATCTGCGGCATCGCGCTTCCCGCCGGATTGCAGGAGAGCAGCCGATTGCCGGAGCCGATCTTCACTCCGGCAACCAAGGCGCAGACCGGACACGACGAGAACATTCCGTTTGAAACATTTTGCGCCATTACCGGAGAGATGGCGCATGTCTTGCGGGATCTCACGCTGCGCATCTATTCCACGGCCTCCGCTTATGCCGCCGAGCGCGGCATGCTGCTGGCCGACACGAAGTTTGAATTCGGCATGGTGGATGGAACGTTGGTGCTGGCGGATGAAGTGTTGACGCCGGACTCCTCGCGTTTTTGGCCTCGCGACACCTACTCGCCGGGTGGCGCACAGAAAAGTTACGACAAGCAGTACGTTCGCGATTATCTGGAAACGCTCGATTGGGACAAGCGGCCACCCGCGCCCCCGCTGCCGCCCGAAGTCATCGAACGCACCGCCGGCAAATACCGCGAAGCATACCGGGCGCTGACAGGCAGGAACTTATGAACTGGCTGGATATCGTGCTTGCAGTCACGCTGGGCGGCTCCACTTTCATGGGAATGGTGAAAGGCTTCGCCCGGACCATTATCAGCATCGCCGCGGCGATCATAGGATTCACTTTGGCGCTGTGGTTTTACGGGCCCGCCGGCGCATTGTTCAGTGAATACGTCTCCTCGAAAATCGTGGCCAACTTCCTCGGCTTCGTGGCCGTGTTCGCCTGCATGGTGCTGCTGGGCGCAATCACCGGACGCCTTCTCTCGATGATCTTCAAACGCGAAGGAATTTCCTGGCTGGACCGCACGCTCGGCTCCTGCTTCGGTTTGCTGCGCGGTTTGCTGGTGGGCATTACGGTGGTGATGATCCTGATGGCGTTCAGCACGGCGCCTCCGCCGAAGTCGATTGTCGATTCGAGACTCGCGCCCTATGTTGTGGATGCCGCGCGAATTCTGGTGATGGTGGCGCCGCGCGAACTGACGCAGGGGTTCCAGGCCAGCTACGATAAATTGCGAGGCATCCGCACCAAGCCCGCCGTTGGAACCAGCGCGGATACCCCATCCATCACGCAGCACTAAACGCTTCTTCCCAATTCATGAACCTGCTTATCTTCGATCTCGACGGTACTCTTATCGATTCGCAACTGGATCTGGCCAACGCCGTAAACGCGGCGCGCGGCCACATGAATCTGCCGCCGCTGGAGAACAGCGCGGTGTACGCCATGGTGGGACACGGCGCTCCGGTTCTCATTCGGCGGGCCTTGGGGCCGGATGCGCCGGATGCGGATGTGGAGCGGGCGCTGGAGTTTTTTCTAAAACATTACCGGGAACACATGTTGGACCATACCGTTCTGTATGAAGGCGTGCGCGAAACGTTGGACAGCTTCCGGGCGCGCGGGTTGCCGATGGCGATTCTGACCAACAAGCCGGTGAACTTCAGCGTGTCGATCATCGCAGGACTGGGCCTCACGGATCATTTTTTTCGCATCTATGGCGGCAACAGTTTCGATTTTAAGAAGCCGCATCCGGTAGGCGTGAACGCGCTGCTGGAGGAATCCGGTGTCGGGCGCGAGAAGGCTTGCATGGTAGGCGACAGCGCGGTGGACATCCGCACGGCGCGCAACGCCGGCATTCGTTCCTACGGAGTCACGTACGGATTTCAACCGGAGAGCCTCGCCGCGGAGCCGCCCGACGTGCTACTGGACAACTTCAGCGGACTGATGCCGTTCGTGCTGGGCTAAGAAACTGCCTCGCAGTGCAGCATAGCCGCAACCGCTCGCGCATTGCGGCTGTGCTGCTCTGTGGGGCAGGTCTCCAGACCTGCGCGGCGATCTCCAGATCGCCTCTGCCGGGACCGATTCGTCGCCGGTTCGGCTGCGATGCAGCCGATGGCCTCTGACGAGGCCATGCGGGATCTGGAGATCCCGCTGCAGATCACACGGCAGCGCAGCCGCAACCAAAGGAAATCTTCGCGGCTTGGCGAGATTTCAGAGTCTAGAGGGAGACAACGACGCCGCGAAGGATTCCACCGTTTCATCGATTTGCGCCTTCGTGTGCGCGGCGGAAATGGACCACTGCTTGGTGGCAACGGGGAACACGTAGCTGCCGCGCTCGATCAACTCCTGGCGAATGCGTTCGTCTAACGTGAAGTCGTGGTGCGCGGCGAGATCGTGCCAATCAACCGGAATGTGATCCATGAAATAAACGCACAGCGCCGATCCGATACGTGACACGCGCGCCGTAACGCCGGAGCGCTCGCAAGCTGACGCGAGGCCTTGCTCCAGGCGCGCACCCAGCGAT
Source organism: Candidatus Solibacter usitatus (assembly GCA_016191645.1). Classification (GTDB taxonomy): domain Bacteria; phylum Acidobacteriota; class Terriglobia; order Bryobacterales; family Bryobacteraceae; genus CADEFT01. The sequence goes on along the minus strand of JACPVQ010000251.1, from coordinate 7,265 downwards.
TCCAAATGGCGGTACACCGCTTGGTTGTCGGCCAACAGTACGCGCAGCGTGGCGATGGTGGCGGCGGTGGGGACTGGATGCGCGTTGTAGGTTCCGGCCAGCAGCACGCGCCGCGATGCATCGGGGTGAACAAAAAAATCCATCAGGCTTTTCTTGCCGCCCAGGACACCCATCGGATATCCGTTCGCCACCGCTTTTCCATACACGGCCAGATCGGGGCGTACGCCGCTGTTGGCTGCACATCCGCCGAATGAATGCCGGAAGCCTGTTTTGACTTCATCGAAAATCAGAACGAAACCGAACTCATCGGCCAAGCGGCGCAAGCCTTCCAGGTAGCCGGGCCGCGCCGGAACCACTCCGATATTCTGCAACGCGGGCTCGGTGATGAGGGCGGCGAGAGGAAACCGCTCGGCCAGCCAGCGCACGGAATCGAGATCGTTGAAATTGACGGCATGCACCAGATGTTGATGAGCGGGAGGAATGCCGGCGGAGATGGGATGAAAGGGATACTCGCCGGGAGAAACGCGCGCGCCGAGCACGGACAGCGGCGTGGCCAGATTCGCCGCGACATCGTTGTGCCAGCCGTTGTAGCCGCCTTGCATGATGGCGATATGATCGCGGCGCGTCGCCGCGCGCGCGCAGCGGATGGCCTGTGCCGTGGCCTCGCTGCCGGTATTGAGAAACTGCACGGCTTCCAGCCACGGAAGATTGGTGCACAACAACTCTGCCAGTTCGCCTTCGCGTTCCGTTGTGCCCGCGCCGAAGAGACTCGATCCATCGTGCAATGCGCGCTCCACGGCCGCCGTTACTTCGGGATGATTGTGCCCTAAGATGTGCGGAGCGAACGCGGCGTGATAATCGATGTACTTGTTTCCATCGGCGTCCAACAGCAGCGAACCTTGCGCGCGCACAAAAACAATTTGGGGCGAGACCGATCTGTTGACAGACACTACACCGCCGGGAATGTATTGGCGATTGCGTTGAAGAATCTCTTCCGATTTAGGGTAGGAGCGCACAAGATCAGATTACATCGAAGCCTACGGCGACGGTTTGCGAGCGATGGCGATCAAGGATGTCGGTCCCCACGGAAGCCACGGGTCGATGCGCTTCCAGAGCCAGACGAAACGGTCAAACAGTCTGAGTTGAAACGCGCTGACGGTGCCCCGGCCGAGCAGGCTGCCATTCAGATACCAACCGGGCAGGGAGACGCGATTAAAGTGAATCATGCGTTCCAGCGTGAATCCGCACTCTTCCAAACGCGCGCGCAATTGCGGTTCACTGTAACGGCGATGGTGCCCCAGCGCCACATCGATCTTTCCGAAAGCCCACTGGCCCTGCGGCACTAGAATAATCGCTCTGCCGCCGGAGGTGAGCACGGACCGCACGTTGCGCAGCCCCAGCAAATCGTCTTCGACGTGCTCCAGAACATTCAGGCACACAACCGTATCGGCGGATTCGCTGAGGCTCTCGAAATCCGAAGGCCGCCCAAGATCGCCGCGTTGCGCGGTGAACGCTGGGCGATGCTGAAAGCGCGCGGCGAGTCTCGCCAGATGCTCGTCATCAATGTCGGTCGCGACATACTTCCTGCGCCGCGCGATGATCTCGCGCGTCAGGTTGCCGATGCCAGCGCCGATTTCAATCACCGACGAGCCCACATACGGCCGGATCGTGTCGGCCATCCAGCGGTTGAACCGTTTCGCCGCGTTGAAGCTCTCCAGAATCTCCGGCCCCGTATCCTTATAGATGTCGTTGGTGAAACCGTAGCGAAGAATCACGGCGAGCGCGGCGATGGCATCGCGAAATCCGATCTTCTTTCCTTCCGCGTAGGTGCGCCCGTGGTAGCTGACGGGCACTTCGTAGATGCGGGCCTCGCGCTTGGAAAACTTGATGGTGATCTCCGGCTCCATTCCAAATCGATTGGAACGCAGCGGGATGCTTTTCGCAAGCTGCGTGCGAAAGGCCTTGTAGCACGTCTCCATATCGGTGAGATTGAGATCGGCCACGATATTGCACGCCGACGTAAGAAGCCAGTTGGCCAGCGCATGCCAGAAGTAGAGGACGCGCCGTTCGCCGGACACCAGAAAGCGCGATCCGAAAACGACGTCGGCTCGCCCATCGATCAGAGGCCGCAGCAGTTTTCCATATTCGGCGGGGTTGTACTCCAGGTCGGCGTCTTGAATCAGCGCGTACTCGCCATCCGCGGCATCCAGCGCGGTACGAATCGCCGCGCCTTTTCCCTTGTTGCGATCATGACGCAGCAGCCGGATCGCGCTGTGTTCCCGCGCCAGCGCTTGCACCACTTCCACGGAGCCATCGGTGGACCCGTCGTCCACAACGATGATCTCGCGCCGTAATCCGCCCGGCAGATCTGCCGCGAGAACACGGGCAAGTATGGCGGCAACGAATTCTTCTTCGTTGTACAGCGGAACGAGAATGGAGAGTAAACCGGGGGTCACACGTTACTTGTGCTGCAACTCCCAATCGTAGTGGATTCCCTCATGGTTGTAGGCGATGCGCCCCTCGTCCTTGGGATTGTAGAGGCGGTCGGTGACGTAGATGAGCACCGAAGGTTCCGTTCCCACTACCTTATAACCATGCGCCACGCCGGGTGGAATGAGAATTTGCCACGGCCGCAGATCGCCCGCATAGAGAGTGTTGCGAAGTCCAAAGGTCGGCGAACCTTTGCGTAAATCCACCATCGCGACCTGCAACATTCCTTTGGAAGGAACCCAGAAATCCGTTTGCTCCAGGTGATAGTGGAATGCTTTGATAATGCCGGGATAGTTTACGGCCGCGGAGACCTGCGTGGTTGCCGGCGGAAAATCCATGGGCAGCCCCTGGCCGAGTCTGGCGACTTCCAGAAAATAGCCGCGGTCGTCCGGCCAGATGGTGAACGGCTGGATGCGCACGCCGTCAATGATGCCGGCCGCATCGGGCTTGAGGATCACGTTGCCGATCCCTTTTTCATTTTGCGGGAAGTCGAGTTCCATGGAAGAACTTACATGATACAATCGGCGAGTGATGAAGGTCCATCAATGGAATGAGTCAGAAGCGGAAATCATGAGTCATCTGGTCTCCCGCCAGGTGTTGCACACGGAAACGATGACGGTGGCGCGGCTGCGTTTGAAGCGCGGGGCGTCGGTTCCCGAGCATCATCACGTGAACGAACAGATCTCCACGATCGTGGAGGGTTCGCTCAAATTCGTCATTGAAGGACGTGAGATTGTTGTGCGCGCCGGCGAATCGCTGGTGATCCCACCCAATGTTCCGCACAGCGCCGTAGCGGAAGAGGAATGCCTGGCCATCGACATGTTCCATCCTCTGCGCGAGGACTGGCTGCGCGGCGACGACGCCTATCTGCGCAAGTAGCGGTGTACTACTCCCGACTACTCTCCAATACTTTCCAAGGATTCTTACTGTTGCTGTACTACTAGACTTTGAAATCTTCCCAGGCTGCAAAGATTTCTTTGGTTGCGGCTGTGCTGCTCTGTGGGGCAGGTCTCCAGACCTGCGAGGCGATCTCCAGATCGCCTCTGCCGGAAGTCCTTGTATTCTCTGAGGCGGCTGCAATGCAGCCGACGCGGCTGCATTGCAGCCGATGGCCTCTGACGAGGCCATGCGGGATCTGGAGATCCCGCTGCAGATCTGGAGATCTGCCCCACACAGAGCAGCACGGCCGCAACTAAAGAAAGGAAGATTTCAGAGTCTAGTAGTACATCAGAACAGGACTCTCGCTACTCCACTTCGCGGGGGGCCGTATATCCGGCCTTGGCGATTACCGAATATTTGATCGGCTTGCCTTTTTCATCCGTGATCTTCAGCGGTTCATTGGTCGCCGGATTTACCAACTCCACTTTGATCTTGCGGAACTTTCCGTCGCGCGTCTGATTGGTGGGGTTGTACGTCACAACGTACTGGTTGCGAAGCGAGTCGTGAATGGCGCGGAAGATGTTGGGAAACTCGCCATAGAATCGCGGGAAGAACGCCATGCCGCCCGTCTCTTTGGCGAACGTGCGCAGATTGTTGTCGGCCTGCAGAAAGTCGAGCCGTTGGATGGCGCCCATAGCCCCGCGCGCGTCCAGATACTCGCGCAGCGATTGCATCAGCCCCAACGCGTAAATGGGAACGCCGGCATTCTGCAAGGACTTCCGCGTCTTGTCGAACGTGAGTCTGCTGAAAGTGTCCACGCCGGACGAAATCAGTACAATCGCTTTGCGGCCCTCAATTTCAGACATCCGCTCGGAAGTATCCACTAAGGCGTCAAAGAGATTCGATTCGGAATAAGCGGCGATGCGCAGACGTTGCAACGCCTCCTGCGTCAATTGGCGATCGGTCGTAAAGTCGGAAAGAATCTCCGGACGCAAATCGTAAGCGATCACCGCTACGTAGTCTTCTTTCTTCAAAGTCTGCACAAACCCGTAGGTGGCGGTAAGGGTTTGATACCAAGGCTCGCTCCAATAGCGTTGGAAGAGGTTGCTGAACTCCACCACAAGCGCCACGGTCATGTTGGCCTCGCCCACTCCGAAGGTCTGCAGTTTTTGTGGAACGTTGTCCTCCAGCACGCGGAAGTTGCCGCCCGGGATCTTGGGGATGAAATTGCCGCGATTGTCGAGCACGGCGACATCGACGCTTACCGTAGTGGAGTCCGAACGAAAGGTCGCCACGCCATCCGGCAGGGCTTTTTCCTTCTTCATCAGCTTGGAAGGAACTTTCGGCGCTTCCGCCTCCACCGCGGGTGCATCGCCGCCTGCTTTCTTGCGCGGACGCGCGACGGTTTCCGTCGATTCTTTTTTAGGACCTTGGGCGTCGACGGCCATCCATAAGCCAAGCGACAGAATCAGCGCGCACATCCATGACCTCATGCGCTCACTATATCAGAGTGCTCCGCGGGATTCGGGAGGGTTTATACTGAAGGCAGAAACGGATTCGATCCCCAGAATCCCAGGAGGTCATGTTATGAAGTTCGCCACCGGCGTTTTTCTGCTTTTTTCCATTATTCCCGCCGCCTTCGCGCAAGAAGGACGCGGAACTATTCTTGGCCGCATCACCGACACGCAATCGGCGGTCATCGCCAACGCGACGGTTCAAGTAAAAAACGCCGCCACGGGTTACACCGCCACCGTGCGGACCAATGAAGCGGGGTTGTACGCCGCCCCATATCTGACGTTGGGCAAGTATCGCATCAGCGTGGAGGCTGCCGGCTTCAAGAAATCGGTGCGCGACAATATCGAGGTTCGCGTTAATGACCGGCTCGACATCGACTTCACCATGCAGGTGGGCGAAGTGACTGAATCGATTTCCGTGGTCGCCGAGACGCCGCTGCTGGAAACCAACTCGGCTTCGACGGGGCAGGTGATCGACACGCGGCGCGTTGCCGAACTGCCGATCGCCCACGGCGAACCCTACGCGTTGATGGCGTCCACAACGGGCGCGGCTTTCACGGGAGACCCGGCGCTGGACCGTCCCTTTGAGCCTTCCCATATCGCCAACTATGCCATTGGCGGCGCGCGCGGATTGCGCAACGAGTTGACGCTCGACGGGGCTCCCGCCGGCGCGTCCACCGCGAATGCCCGCGAAGTCTCCGCTTCTTTCGTTCCGCCCATCGACATTGTGGGCGAAATGAAAGTGCTCACCACCGCCTTCGATGCCAGTGTCGGCCAGACGGAAGGCGGCGCGGTGAACCTTGTGCTCAAATCGGGAACCAATCAATTTCACGGAACCGGCTACTACAACAAACTCGCGCCGGAGTTGAACGCAAATCTCTTTTTCGCCAACAAGCAAGGCCAACCCATCGCGCCCTTGGAATACAATCGCTGGGGCGTATCGGCAACCGGCCCGGTTTCCATTCCCAAGCTTTACAATGGCCGCAACCGCACCTTTTATATGTACGGCTATGAAGGCATCATCGAAACGCGCACCCGCGGCGGCGTGAATACCGTGCCAACCGCTGAACAACGCGAGGGCGATCTCTCCGGCTTGCTGAGAGTGGGCGGCAACTATCAGATCTACGATCCGTTCACGCGGCGAGCCATCGCCGGCGGCCGCTTGCAGGAAGATCCCATCGCGGGCAACATCATTCCCAAGAGCCGCATCAGTCCGATCGCCACGAATATTCTGAAATTCTACGCATTGCCAAACACGACGGGCACAACGGATGGCGGCAACAATCTCAGTCAGCCCAACCTTCCCGAGCAAGCCAACTACTATTCACACACTTGGAGGCTGGATCATAACGTGACCAGCAAGTGGCGCACGTTTGGGCGCGTGAACTGGTACAACCGCAACAGCACGTACAGCAACTTCTTCGACAACGTGGCCACGGGAGAATGGTTTTGGTTCCACTCCGTCGGCGGCGCATTCGATCACGTTTACACCCTCAGCCCGACCACGGTGGTGAATCTCCGCTATGGCTACAACCGCTTCATCCGACATGTCAGCCGCGACCCCGATGGTCTCGGCTTCGATCTCACGAAACTCGGATTCCCCAAGAATTGGAACGACTCGATTCCGAGTGACATTCGGCGCTTCCCCTATATCAACGTGAACGGTTATTACGGGACCAACGGTACCGTGCTGTGGCGTCCACAGGACACGCATGAATACGCGCTGGCAGTGGACAAGATCATGGGTTCGCACTCCGTGAAGGTGGGCGCGCAATATCGAAAGTATTTGAAGAACCAGATCAACCCCGACATCTCTTCCACGGGGCAGTTGGTGTTCGACACCACATACACACGCGGCCCGCTGGACAATTCCGCGGCCTCACCGCGCGGCCAGGGACTGGCGGCGTTGTTGCTAGGCGTGCTGTCCAATGGCGGCGGCGTCGATCGCCGCGCCACCTTCGCCGACAAGAACAATATGTGGGCGGTCCACATTCAGGACGATTGGAAAGTGACGCGTAAACTGACTCTCAATCTGGGGTTGCGGTATGAAGTGGAATCGCCGCTGGAAGACCGGTGGAATCGCAGCGTTCGCGGATTCGACGCGGCGGCGGCGCTCTCCATCACGCAAGCGGCGCAAACCGCTTACGCCCGCAGCACCACGCCGGAAGTGCCCGCCAATCAGTTCAAAGTGCAGGGTGGACTGACGTTTGCCGGGGTGAATGGCCAGCCGAGCTTTGTTTGGAATCGCGATTCCAACAACTTCATGCCGCGCATCGGCTTCGCCTACGCATGGAATGCGAAGACCGTCATTCGCGGCGGCTACGGCATCTTCTACACCTTCATGGGCATACGCCGCGGCGACGTCATCCAATCCGGCTATAG
>JACPVQ010000250.1 GCA_016191645.1 Candidatus Solibacter usitatus | reverse complement strand
TGGCTGTTCAGGCCTTCGGCGTTTTGCATGCTTATCTGCATCCGGCCGCATTCGCCCGCCTACCCCATCTCTACCATTTTCAGGATCACCTTGTGCTGGAATCCATCCCCGTTTCAGGATCATCTTGTATTGGACAATTCTTGGAGATCTGCCCCACGAAATCTGAGGTATAATGAAAGATTGTTGCCCGTTCGATGCTCACCGATGTGAGCGTGGCAGGAGATTCGCGTGTTTTTTTCGGTTCGAGATCTCGAAGTCAAAAAGATCCATTTCGAAACCGAATATCCGGCCGGCGAGATCGATTTTCTCGACCCGGGTGTGGAGCAGTACAGTGTCCTCAAAACGCGCGGGGTAGCCGAACTGCTGAGCAATACGCTCGGCGAAATCCGGGTGAAGGGCCACCTGGATGTGACCATACAGGCCGCCTGCGACCGTTGCCTGGAGCCGGCGCAGTTTCCCGTCGATTCGGATTTCGATCTGTTTTATCGGCCGGCGGAATCCGGCGTGCTGCCCGAAGAGGCGCGCATCGACGATGGTGAGTTGGAGATCGCTTTCTATGAGGAAGGCGGTGTGGCACTGAAAGATGTGCTGCGTGAATTTGTACTTCTGGCGATGCCGATGCGGAAACTCTGCCGCGAAGATTGCCGGGGAATTTGTCCGTTGTGCGGATCAAACCGCAACTTGATGGAGTGCCGCTGCGAAGAGAAACCGGTAGACAGCCGGTGGGCGGCGCTGAAGAATATATAGAAGCCATAGTAAAGTAGTAAGGGAACAGCAATGCCGAATCCAAAACGACGCCACTCTGCCCAGCGCACCAGCACACGCCGCGCGCACGACCATCTGAAAACCGTCTCTTTAGCCGAATGCCCGAAATGCGGTGAGCCGAAGGTTCCACACCGCGTGTGTCCCCATTGCGGCGTCTATAAGGGACGCGAAGTGATTGAGGTCGCCGAGCAGTAGAAGTCCCACCGCCCACCAGACGAAAGTCCCCGGACAAATATGGTCACAATCGCGGTAGACGCCATGGGCGGCGACAATGCTCCCAAGGCCGAAGTCGAAGGGGCCGTTCGCGCCGTTAAGAGCCTTGCCGTCGAAGTGATCCTGGTGGGCAAAGAGGACGTCGTCCGCAAGGAACTGTCCGCCTACGACGACTGGCGTTCGCTGCCCATCCGCATCCATCACGCGAGTGAAGTGATCACAATGGAGGAGAGTGCCGCCAAGGCGATGCGCTCCAAGAAGGATTCGTCCATTCGCGTGGCTTCCCGCCTGGTACGGGAGGGCATCGCGCAGGGCGTGGTCTCGGCGGGCAATACCGGCGCGGCGATGGCCACTGCGAAGATGGTTCAGGGCATGGTGCCTGGCGTGGAGCGGCCTGCGCTCGCCTCCGTTTTTCCCACGCTCAAAGGAACGCCCGCGGTGATGGTGGATGTCGGCGCGAATGTCGATTCCACGCCCGTGATGCTGGCGCAGTTCGCCGTGATGGGTGAAATCTACTCTCGCGTCATCTTCCATACGCAGCGTCCGAAAGTAGGAATCCTTTCCATTGGCGAGGAAGAACAGAAGGGCAACGAACTGACGCGCGCGGCGACCCCGTTGCTCAAGAAGCTGCCCCTCGATTTCATTGGCAATGTGGAAGGCCGCGATGTTTATACCGGCATCGTCGATGTGATCGTTTGCGATGGATTCATCGGCAACGTCGCACTGAAAGTAAGCGAAGGCCTGGTGGAAGTGATCACGTCGATGTTGAAAGAGTCGCTCAACGCCACCATCACGCGCCAGATGGGCTACCTGCTCTCGCGCACCGCGTTTGTAGATTTCAAAAAGCGACTCGATTATTCCGAATACGGCGGCGCGCCGCTGCTGGGCGTGAAGGGCGTTTGCATTATTTGCCACGGACGCTCCAATGCTAACGCCATCAAGAACGCCATCCGCGTGGCGCGCGAATTCGCCATCGCGGGAGTGAATGCGCGGATTGAAGAAGAATTGCGCCACTCCGCGCTGGGCTCCGCCGCCGCCGCGGAATAATCCGCCCGTCTCCAGTCATACAATAAAAACAGGATCTTCCACGCATGCGGCATATTCTCTTACTGTTTCTTTGTCTTGCCGTACCGGCGGCGGCGCAGACCAAACGTCTGAGCCCAGTGGTCTGGAAGTTGGAACTCGATCGAGCCGAAGCGCGGCCCGGCGGCATTGCGGCGGCGAAACTGACGGCGAAGATCGAGGAGCCTTGGCATCTGTATTCCCCCACTACTCCGGCGGGTGGACCCATTGTGACGACACTTGCCGTGGAGCCGAACGATGCGGTGGAATCCGCGGAGATCTACCGGCCCAATCCGGTGCGCAAGCCTGATCCCAATTTCAACATCGATACCGAAACGTACGAGAAGGAAGCGGTCTTCCTGATCAAGGTGAAGTTGAAGGCTGCGGCGAAGGAACAGCCTTTCGACCTCACGGTGAACATGCGATATCAGGTGTGCAACGAAACGCAATGCCTGCCGCCGGTGCGCAGGAGCGCGTCAGCCACAATCAACGTCCGGGCGTCCGCTCAGGAGATTCCGTTTTCATTGCCGGCCGGCTACGCGATGGTTGCCGCGGCCGCTCAAAAGACGCCTCCTCCTTCTTCTCCTCCGGCTCCGAAGGAAAGCCTGGGCAGCTTTGCATTACTCGCTTTCACACTGGGTCTCGCGGCGATTTTTACTCCATGCGTCTTCCCGATGATCCCGTTCACCATGACGTACTTCCTCAACCGCAGGCAGGCCAACCGCGCCGATGGAGTGTTGCAAGCCGCCGTGTTTTCACTGGGGATCGTGCTGCTGTTCACCTCGCTCGGCCTGTTGATTACGGCCTTGCTCGGGCCGTTTGGCGTTGTGCAACTCGGGTCCAACCCGTGGGTCAACACGTTCATCGCGGCGATCTTCTTCGCTCTCGCTATCAGCCTGCTGGGCGCATTTGAGATTACGCTGCCCTCGTCGCTGCTAACGAAGATGAACGCCGCTTCCGACCGCGGCGGAATTCTCGGCTCTCTGCTGATGGGACTCACGTTCTCGCTCACTTCGTTTGCCTGTGTTGGTCCGTTCGTCGGAACTTTGCTCGCTGCCTCCGTTCAGGGAGATAAGGTGCAACCGGCCATCGGAATGCTTGCGTTCTCCGCCGGGCTCGCCTCGCCATTCTTTTTTCTGGCGCTGTTTCCCGCGGCCATGTCGAATCTTCCGAAGAGTGGGTCCTGGCTGCCGCGCGTAAAGATTGTGATGGGTTTCGTGCTGCTGGCCATGGCGCTGAAATATGTCAGCAACATCGACCAGGTAATGCAGTGGAACTTTCTCACTCGCGAGCGATTTCTCGCCGCGTGGGCCGTTCTGTTCGCGCTGCCTGGGTTGTACTTGCTGGGATTCCTGCGCATGGAAGGCGTGAAGCCGGAGGCGGAACTCGGGCCAGGCCGCGCCATCGCCGGAGCGGTCTTTCTGATCTTCTCGTTGTCGTTGTTGCCGGGCATGGCCGGAGGAAAACTGGGAGACCTCGAAGCGTATATTCCATTGGCGGCGGAAGGCTCCACCGTTTCTTCGGCGTCAGGCAGGAAACTGACGTGGATGAAGAACCAATATCAGGAAGCGCTGGCACTCGCCAAGCGCGAGAACAAAAGAGTTCTTGTGAACTTCACCGGTTACGCGTGCACGAATTGTCACTGGATGAAGGCCAACATGTTTCCACGTCCGGAAGTGGCCGCGGAACTGGAGAACATGGTTCTGGTGGAACTCTACACGGACGGTTCCGATGCCGTATCGGAGAAGAATCAGGAGTTCCAAAACGGCAAATTCGCGACGGTGGCAATTCCGTTCTACGTCGTCATGGACGGCGATGAAAAAGTGCTGGCAACGTTTCCGCGGCTCACGCGCAATGCACAGGAGTTCGTGGCGTTCTTACGAACCCCTGGGTAGTCAGGTTAGCTGCGTGCCTGATCGCGCGAACTGATAATGCGGTCGATCATGCCATAATCGAGCGCGCCGGGCGGCTCCATGATATAGTCGCGATCCACATCGCGCGCAATGCGCTCGGGCGTTTGGCCGGTTGCATCGGCAAGGATTTGGTTCAGAGTCTCGCGCATGCGCAGAATCTCGCGCGCGTAGATATCGATGTCGGTCGCCTGTCCCGCCAGACCGCTCATGGAAGGCTGATGGATCAGAATACGCGCATGCGGCAACGCGAAGCGCTTGCCCTTGGTTCCACACGCCAAAAGAACCGCGGCCATGGAGGCGGCCTGGCCCACGCAATAGGTCACGATGTCGGGCTCAATGAGCCGCATCGTATCCAGAATGGCCAGCCCCGCCGTAATCGAGCCGCCCGGCGAGTTGATGTATAAAGAAATGTCCTTTTCCGGATCCTCAGACGCCAGGAACAGCATCTGGGCGATGATCACGTTCGCGATCTGATCGTCAATCGGGGTGCCGAGAAAAATAATGTTCTCCTTCAGCAGCCGCGAATAAATGTCATAGGCTCGCTCTCCCCGGGAAGTCTGCTCGACCACCATCGGGACTAGCACCGAATTGTGCATGTAGTCTCCTCCAAATTAACTACTATACGCGAACGCCCCCGCGGCCATCCATCGCGCATGGCGGGAACTTTATTGTCCCAGCAGGAATCGATGATATCTTCCCATCCAATAAGGAAGCAGGAAAAACGCTCCGTCGTCTTCGGAAAGCCCCTGTCCTTCGGAATCAACGCGAAACGGATTCCCATTCCACTTCATGGTGGGGCGTTCGTCGGGCGGCAGAAGATCCTTCGACTCTCTGCGGCCAAAGCGGTCCGACGTCTCCCGCATGGCAATTTCCGGGCGGTGCGAGTTGGTGATTTTCCAATCGAGCAGATCCATGGGAATCCTCTGCAAGGTCCACACGGCGTCTCGAAGAGGGGCATTGGATGCGGGGTTGGCGGCGGCGCGAATGAAGATCCACAATGGATTCTTTTCGCGCTGCATATTGTTCCACCATTGATCGAGAGCCTGATGGTAGAGGGAACGCAACGCCGGATCCTTCTCATAGACAAGCAGCGGATAGAAGCTGAGCATGGCGAGTTCCTCGTCGGAATAGTTGATTCGGCCCTGCGGCGGATTGTACGTGGCCGACATCTTCGCGTAGCCTTCCGCTAACGCCAGCCGCCGGTACTCCGCGTTGTAACGCGCATCGCCCGTAATGTGGTGCGCCACCTTGAGGAAGCTCAGAATTTCGATGGTGTTCAACGGGACGTCGGCCTTTCCGCGGGGAGTGGAAAAATACTCTTGATCCCAGCGGCCCCAATACGTCGGCTGGCCGTGAATGTCGGTGAGCGTGAGGCCGTGTTCCAAAATGTGATCGGTCATTCTACGCACCACCGCTTCGATACTCTTGCGCAATTTGGCGTCGGGGATGAGATCGTGCGCAATGCTGAACAGGTAGTAGTAGCCGACAATCTCATCGGAACTCGTGTCGCCTTTCCAGAGGAGGGCTTGAGAAGGATGTTGGTACCACACGCCGTCGCGAGGGCGCGGCTCAGAGGGAAGAATGTAGCTGCGCGCCGGAAGGCCGGGGCGTCCCGTGATGGCTTCGAGTTTGAACAACGCCTCCACGGACCGGCGCGCGCGCTGCAAGGCTTCCGGCGACTTCGACGCGGCGTAACGGAAGCACTCGGCCGCTCCATACATGGCGGTCCAAAGTCCGTCGTTGTCGCTGGATACGGGAAAGTTACTGGAGAGATTTCCGGATTCGCGCAAACGCGAGGACGCAACCATTCCATGACGGTTGTGGCGTTCTTCCACGCGCCGCTCGAACACATCCGCTTTCGCTTGCAGCGTCATGCGCGGAAAGGAAATGTGCGCAGCGCCGGCTGTGGTTTGCACCCACATGCCGCCGTCTGCGCCAGGCGCGAGCGCGGTCGCCTGATCGGAGGGCAGCCAGCGCCGGGAAGCGAAGTAACGCTTTCGGTCGAGTGCGGGAGCGTTCGGGTCCTCGCGCCAGACGCCGGGGTTGGAGATGGTCCATGTTGCGCCGCCCGCGGCAGTTGCGGTCTGCTTCCACCCGGCAAGCGCCTTGAGAATGGCAGGGTCCTTCGGCACGGCGAAGGCGACCTGCGCCTGCCGGTACGGTTGCATCCGCACAGGGTCTTCGGCATTGAGAACGGCGGCAAACAGGATGAGTAGTTTCATTCGTGCTTTGTCAATTGTAACCAAGCGTCGAAGATCGGCTCAGCCATCGCAGCCAATTCCGTTTTTCGAAAGTTGGGATCGACGATTTGCGGGCATTCGCGCTGACCACACGCGGCGTCTTCGCGGAGCCATCGTTCGATGGTTGCAGGTTCCACTTCAGGATGGAATTGGATGCCCCAGGCGCGATCGCCGTAACGGAATGCCTGATTCTCGCAAAGATCGGATTCGGCCAGCCGTACGCAGCCATGGGGAAGGTCGAACGTTTCGTTGTGCCAATGAAAGACCTGCTGCGCCTGAAAAGAGCGAAACAGCGGATCCGTTGACGCTTCTCGAGTGGGGCGGACGCTCCACCAGCCGATTTCAGGAAGCGCGCATTTGCGCACGGCCGCACCAAGAGTGGAAGCCAGCAATTGCGCCCCCAGGCAGATTCCCAGAACGGGGATCCCTTGGAGCAGCGCCTGTTCCAGGAGGGCTTTTTCGACCCGCAGGAACGGATGGTTTCCGTTGACGCTCTGGGAACCGCCGAGGAGCAGTATTCCCGCCAGACCGGCCACCTCCGGTATCTCGGCATTTGGTGTGTAAAGATCTGAAAAAGAGGCGGTTAACCCAGCGGCTCGGAGACGCGGGGCAAGGCGTCCCAAGGGTTCCGAAGGCTCGTGGCGCAAGACGAGAAGGTTCACGTTTCTTAACAGTATGGTACAGAAAAAACAGGCTACACTAACATTAAGTCTGATTCCGCCGATTGTGAAAGAAGACGGGAAGATTCTCGAAACGTGGAAGCTGCGATTCCGTTGGACCCCAAAACTCGAAAAACTCGCGTTCTGATAGCAGACGACAGCGGCCCTACCCGGTTGGCGCTTACGCGCAGACTGGAGGAATGGGGCTACGAGGTTGTTTCCTGCAAGGATGGCGAAACTGCGTGGGCGGAACTGGCGCAGCCGGACGCACCGCGCTTGGTGATCTTGGATTGGATGATGCCGGGCCTGAACGGCGACGAAATCTGCCGCCGGATTCGCGCCAATGCACAAGCTTCTTATTCTTACATCCTGCTGCTGACGTCGCGCACGGAACACGAAGACTTGATTGAAGGGCTGGAGTCCGGCGCAGACGACTACCTGACCAAGCCGTTTGACGAAAGCGAATTGAAGGTTCGATTGCGCACCGGAATGCGCATTCTTAATCTGGAGAGCGAGTTGGTATCGGCGCGCGACGAACTGCGGGAGCAGGCGACGCGCGATTCGTTGACCGGATTGTGGAATCGCCGGTCGATTCTGCAAGAGTTGGAACGTGAATTGTCGCGCGCGATTCGGACGGGCGCCTCCGTGGGTGTGCTGATCCTGGATCTGGATCACTTCAAGTCCATCAACGATCGTTACGGTCACTTGGCGGGAGACGAGGTTCTGCGTAAGGTGGGCGAGATTCTGCTTGCCAGCGTTCGGCCTTACGACAGCGTCGGCCGCTTTGGCGGCGAGGAGTTTCTGGTAGTTCTGGCGGGCTGCGATCAGACCATTGTCGATACCCGCGCCGAAGCCTTCCGTTTTGCCATCGCTAGCCAGGCTGCGCAGTTCGAGGGACAATCGATCCCCATTACGGCGAGCGTGGGGGCCTCCGTTTTCGAGCACGATGTCCCTTGCGAACCCATGGATCTAGTGCGCGCCGCCGACGAAGCGTTGTACGAGGCGAAACGCGCCGGCCGCAACCGGTGCGCCCGGAGGCCATCGGTGGCCGCCATGCCCGCGGCTTAACGCGCTTTTCGCCCCGGCATTGGCAGGATCATGGAGACTTGACGCCGGTAGTTCTTGTACGCGTCGCCGTGGAACTGCACCAGGTCGCGCTCCTCCAATAGGATTCCAATGAAAATGTAACCCGTGGTGGCAATGGCGAACAGCAAATGCCCGGTTGTCATTTTTGGCGCCGACCAGAATGCCAGCAGGAAGCCCAGATAGATGGGGTGCCGGACCAGCTTGTAGAGAAACGGCGTGCGAAAACCCACCGGCGTATACGTTTTGTTGGAAAAGTAAAGCCACACCTGCCGCACCCCAAACAGGTCGATATGGCTGATGAGCATTGTGGAAAGCAGCACCAAGCCCCACCCCAATCCAAACAGCGCCTGAATCAGCAGGATCGCGCTTTCGTTCTCCACGTTCCATACGACGTCGAGCATTGGCCTCCATTGCCAGTACAGCAGCAGAAGGGACAAGCTGGATAGCAACACGTAGGTGCTGCGTTCAATTTCCTTGGGGACCATGCGCGTCCACCATGCTTTGAAACCCTGCCGCGCCATGCCGCTATGTTGAATGGCGAAGACCCCAAGCAGCAAAGCGTTCACCAACATCGCGGGGCCGACGGGTTCGGCGGTGCCGCTATCGATGGATTTGGGAACCAGCAGGTTGCCCACAAATCCAATTGCATACAGGAACGTGCCCAGAAAAATCCCGTAGCACACAAGCCCATAAACAAGCGCCAGCAGTCGTATCATGTTCAGCCTCCTCTTTCGGAGGAACCATAATAGGCTCACTATCTTTCGAGCGCAAGGGGGTTAGAAATAAAAGTCCCGCGCACGTCTGTCGCAAGTCGTGTC
>JACPVQ010000010.1 GCA_016191645.1 Candidatus Solibacter usitatus | reverse complement strand
AAGGCCTGGCTGGTGCGCGCTTCGTGTGAGCCGGAAGAGATGCGGATGGAAGAGATCGATCTGCCGCAGCCGGGTAAGGGGCAGGTGAGAATTCGCAATTACGCGGCGGGAGTGAACTTTGCGGACTTGCTGCTGGTGCAGGGCAAGTATCAATCGGCGCGGCCGTTTCCGTTTATACCGGGCGCGGAACTGGCGGGAGTGGTGGATGCGGTGGGAGAAGGCGTAGAAGGATTAGCGGCGGGCACGCGCGTGATGGCGATGACGGACCTGGGAACGTTTGCGGAGTATTCGCTGGCGCATGCGGCGCGCGTATTGGAGATTCCCGATGCGCTGGGATTTGACGAGGCGGCGAGCGTGATCGCCTATCACACCTCGTACTACGCGCTGGATCGCGCGCGGCTTGCTGCGGGCGAATGTCTGCTGGTGCACGCGGGAGCGAGCGGCGTGGGGATGACGGCAATTCAGATGGGGAAGGCGCTGGGCGCGACGGTGATTGCCACGGCATCGTCGGCGGAGAAGCTGGAGTATTGCCGGGCGCAGGGCGCGGATCATGCGATCTCTTACACGGCGGCGAATTGGGTGGAGGAAGTGAAGAAGATTACGCCGCGCGGGGTGAACGTAATCTATGATCCGGTGGGCGGCGATGTGTTCGACCTGTGCACGAAATGCATCGCGCCGCAGGGACGCATTCTGGTGATCGGCTTTGCCAGCGGGCGCATTCCTTCCATACAAGTGAACCGGCTGCTGCTGAAGAACTGCGACGTGATTGGAATCTGGTGGGGCTCATACGTGGAGAAGAATGCGGCGTATTTCCGCGCCACGCATGCGGCGTTGATGGAGTGGTTTCAGAGCGGCAAGATTTGTCCGGCGGTGTCGAAGACGTTTTGTTTCGAGAATGCGCCGCAGGCGCTGCGGGAGATGGCGTCGCGGAAGACACTGGGAAAGACGGCGGTGGTGATTTAGCACGGTCGACCGAGGCGGTCTCCAGACCGCCTCAGCCGGCAGAAATCGAAATGCCGCAAACGAGGCCATGCGGGATCTGGAGATCCCGCTGCAGATCTGGAGATCTGCCCCACAGAGCAGCACAGCCGCAACCAAAGAGAATCTTCGCAGCCTTGGAGCAGCACTTTCTTCGCGCCTTGTTGAGATTTCAGAGTCTAGCAGGACATCGGTTTTCATCACGGGGGGCTGCCTACAAAGAGGCGGTTAGCGGATTACCAGGACTTCGCGAATCTGGTTGTGCGCGAGGAAAAAACTGACACGGCGGAACCCCTCGAAGATGCGTTCGATGGCGGTGTTGCTGTAATAGCGCGAGCGCGTGCGCACTTCGAGCGGGGCCAGTTGCAGCATCGACGTCGAGGCGATGCGATAGGTCCAGGATTGGATGTTGCTCTCGCGCTCCGAGCCGTGGAAGAGAATCAGCATCGGCGCGCCGGGATTCAAGAGAATGTGCAATTGCTTGATGAAACTATCGAGGAGGTCTTCGGGGAGGAACTCCAGCGTGTCCCAGACGAGGGCTCCGTTGAAGGAGGCGGCATGGTAGTTGAGGGCGTGATCGAAGAATTCTTCTCTGCGGCGCGACGCGGAGAGTTCCGGATTGTGCCAGATCCTATCGAGATAATGGAGCACGTTATCGGGGCTGATGCCGTGGCCCAGATTGGTGAGAAAGGAAACGTTGGCTTGATTTGCGCCGCCCAGATCGAGCACGGAAGAGGGGGGGAATTCGGCGAGCGCCTGGAAGAACCTTTCCAAGGCGGTGCTGGTAATATGAGTTTCAACCGCTGTTTGAGGACCGTTGGGCACGCTTGTATCAGCGCTTCAGCTCATTATTGATGGGGACGCCGGCCATGGTGGTGGAAGCGGAGCCGAGGCCCGCGGCGGCCGTTGCAGCCACCTGCGGCCTCTGCACCTGGGCGGTTGCCGGCTGTTGCGGTGTACGGCTGACATCCTGTTTGACGATGTCGATGCTGCCTTTGTAGAAGGCTCCGTCTTCAATGACGATGCGCGTGGTGCGGATATCGCCGACCAGGCGCGCCTCTTTGCGAATCTCCAACTTCTCGCTGGCTTCGACGTTTCCATTGACCGAACCGATGACGATAATCTCGCGAGCTTTGATATTGGCGTGGACGCGTCCGTTCGGGCCGATGGTCAGCTTGTTCTCCTGCAACTCGACGGTGCCTTCCAATTCGCCGTCGAAATAGAGGTCTTCGCGGCTGCAGATCTGGCCTTTGACAATGACCGACTTGCCAATGGATGCCTGCGAAGTTCTACCGTAGCCGTCGTTGTCCATGGAACGAGGCGTAATGGGCGACATCGGCAAACCCTCCTTGGTCAAATCGGCCTGCGATGGCGGAAGCCCAGCGGAGCGCGTGGGCTGTTCATCATCCTTGCGTCGTGTCCACATGCTGCGGGACTCCTTACTGATTTGAGAATACGGCACTCCTGCAAGGCCGCCACTGAACCTTCATACTAATGGGATAGCGCGCAAAACGCAAGGGCGATGGGCGGAGGGAAGTACTACGCGGAGGCCCCCTGCGGCGGAGAAATGCTACATTGCTCGAAGGCTTGCGATGCGAATCATTCTTCTACTTGTTTGCGGCGCCGCGCTGATTTCCAGCGCTTGCCGCCGATCACAACCTGTGCCGGCGAAAGTTGAGTCCAGGGTGGACAAACGGCTTCCCGTGACGGATGTGCATATCACCGATCCGGAACACAGCGGGCGATTGTTACGCGGGTTCTCCGATGGCGCGCCGGGATGGAAGTGGTCGGCGCAGGAATTCGCAGTGTCTTTGGATTCGCCGGAAGATGCGCAGGGCAATTACCTGAGCCTGGAATTCGGCCTACCGGCGGAGTTGCTGGAGCAGACGAAGCAAGTACGCATTTCGGCCCGAGTGAATGGAACCGCGCTGGGTACGAAGCAGTACGATCAAACGGGAAGGCAGGCGTTTGGACACCCCATTCCGCCGGCGCTTCTGCAGAAGTCTCCGCTGGAGATTTCGTTCACACTGGACAAGATTGGAAAATGGCCGGACGGCAGAGCGATCGGTTTGAATGTCGTGCGCGTGGCGATTCTGCCCGTGGAAGAGAAAGTGACGAGTCAGGAAATGCATACGCGCATGGCGCGCGAAGGCTACGGAAAGATGCTGGCGGAGCGGAACAAGCAGATTCCGGTGACCAGGCAGCGCGAGTTGATGCGGCTGTTCCACGACATTCCGGTGTGGCGGAATACGTGGTTCCACAACGTGCAGATTGAAAAGAATCCGCTGGACCTGTGGATGATGCAGCAGCTGATCTACGAGATTCAACCGGACTTCCTTGTGGAAACGGGGACGTGGCGCGGAGGATCGGCGTTGTATTGGGCGCACACGCTAAACGGAATGGGGTTGGAGAATTCGCGCGTGATTACGGTGGACATTCAGGACGCGACGAAAACGGCGGCGGCGCATCCGCTGTGGAAGAAATATGTGACGTTTCTGCGCGGCAGCTCGACGGATGCGCGGATTGTGGCGCAAATCGCCGCGCTTGTGAAGGATCGCAAAGTGATTGTGGCGCTGGACTCGGATCATTCGATGAAACACGTGCTGGAGGAGCTTCACGCCTACGCGCCGATGGTTCCGTCGAAATCGTATCTGGTGGTGGAGGATTCGCATATCGACGGCGTGCCGACACAGCCGGACGCGGGTCCGGGGCCGCTGGCGGCAATTCAGAAATTCCTTGCCGAAGACGGCGGGAAACAGTTTGAGCAGGATTTCACCCGCGAGGTTTTTCTGATGACGTTCAATCCCGGGGGCTGGCTGCGGCGGAAGTGATGGCTGCGGCGTATTATTCGTAGGCGTGGTACTCGCGAAACTCCGAGACCTTGCGAGTGCAAGCGCCGCTGCCGTTGAGACACGTCAAACTCTCCGCCAGCAGGGGCGCAACGTGCAGCTTCCGCTCCAGCCGGATCATGGAGAAATCAAAACGCAGGCTGACGCGGGCGATGGAAAAATCGCGCGGAATCTCGCCGGTGTTCTGCTCGATGCGCAGAACTTTACGCGTCTCCTGATCGATGGTGATGGCGCCGGAAAACGGTGGGTTGTAGCGGCGACGGTCGGCGGCGGTGAGAACCCACTGGCTGTCGGCCTGCGGTACTTGATATTCATACACCAGCGCCGGCCGCAAAGCGACGGTGGTTTCCTTCTGCCTGCGGAACGCGATGTTGCCGCGCGGTGAGAACAGGCTATCGAGCGCGGCTTGAAAATCGCCGACCTGCGCCGCGCCGAATTGTTCCATCGATTTGTTTGCCGCGAAACCATCGATCTCGACGGCGCGGTATTCCGGCTTGCCATCTTTCCACGCCAGATCGGCTGTGACCTGATCCAGTTTCTGCCATTCGTCCGCACCCGCTTTGAAATGGCGCGACGCCAACTGCTTGACTACAAAATTGGGCAGGCTCGACGTGAACGCCGCCACAGCAGCCCGCGCGTCCCGAATCACGGTCTCATCGGATTCCTGACGCGGGTCGCGCAGCCCTACGGGCGCAGGCGCAGGTTCCGCGGCCGGCGCGCGCGGCGCTGCTTTGGGTGCCGGAGCCGGCGCTGGACTTTCCTCGCGAACTTCCGGCTCACTTTCAGTGGGCGCGGCGGAAATCGATTCTTTGACCGCGATCGACTTCGCCTTTCCCAAGTCGGCGGCGCGTGGAGCGCGCACACTGGAAGCGTCCACTGTGCGCGATGCCGCCGAGAGTTCCGCCGCTGTCCCGCTGCGCAGTTGCACAATGCGCACGGCCGTCTCCGGATCGTCCGGCCCAACTTGCACCGTCAGTTGATCGCCGGGCTTCAACAGCGAATCGCGCATTGATTCGCCGGACTTCGTTACAAACGCCGACTTGGCGATGAGACGAAACCGCAGCACGGCGGATCTGGTTTCGAGCAGCAATTCCCTCTCGCCCAATTTGCGCAGCGTGCCGTCCACGGCGGCGAGATTGATCTTCTCTTCACCCTTTTTCTCTTTTGCTTTTCGGCCAGGAAAGCGAGGCATCGGAATGCCGCCCGGCAAACGGTTGCCGCCGCCCGGATACTGTCCCGGGTATTGGCCCGGTGGATATTGTCCCGGTGGGTATTGTCCCGGCGGATATTGCCCCGGTGGATACTGCCCCGGTGGATACTGCCCCGGATACTGTGCCTCGGACTCCGGCATGAACAGCAGCATCACACACGAGACGGACAAAACCGCGGCTGCCCGAAACGTCAACATGGTTAAACCTCCGCGGAGAAACTTGCGCACAGTCATCATATCGCGCCGGGGTCTTCAAGTAAGCCGGTGCAGCGCCTAGCACCGCTCCGGATAGCCCGGCAGCCACAATGGCATTGGTCATGCGGGCCGGATCACCAGGCACGCATCAGATCATGAAGGAGCACTGGGGTTGTGCCGCGGGAGCAAACCTGACAAAATAGTTACTTGGGCCGAACGGCCCGAATTCCCACAGGACCCGGAGGGGGTGAATTAGTTTTGGCAGAAGTCATTATTCAGGATGGTGAAACTCTGGAGGGCGCGCTGCGCCGGTTCAAGCGCAAGGTGCAACAGGAAGACATCATCAAAGAAACCAAACGACACTCCTTCTACCTGAAACCCGGCGAACGGAAACGCGTGAAGCGCGCACTGGCCCGCAAGCGCAATCGCAAACGCCGTCCACGCGACGTGGAATCTTAAAGTACGCACTGGAAAGAAGGCGTCCTGGCTCCGGCCCGGACGCCTTTTTTGTTGGTGGGACCCCGGCTGCACTGCCGACCACCCGCTGCTGTTGCAGCCGACCACCCGCTGCTGTTGCAGCCGGAGCGGCTGCTGCCCAGCCGATGGCCTCGCCGAGAGGCCATGCGGGATCTGAAGATCCCGCCGCAGGGCTGGAGCCCTGCCCCACACGAACCAAAGGCGGGTTGGGAAGATTTCAGACTTTTCGATACAATACGGGCTGTGAAGCAGGCCATTTTTCTTCTCTCCCTGGCGTATTCGGCGACGATGTCCAGTGCTCAGACACCCGCGCCAAATCGCACTTTGCTCGATTACGGCAATCTGCGGCGTTATGCCGCTGAGAATGCCAAGCTGCCGCCGCCGCAGAGTGGCGAGGAGCGCGTCGTATTCATGGGCGATTCCATCACCGACGGCTGGTGCCGGCGCTACGGTAAGTTCTTCCCTGGAAAACCATACATCAATCGCGGCATCGGAGGACAGGTGACTCCGCAAATGCTGCTGCGCTTCCGTCAGGACGTGTTGGCGCTGAAGCCCGCGGCCGTTGTCATTCTCGGCGGCACCAACGACATCGGCGGGAGTTCCGGACCCATTCCGGCGGAAGCGACCCAAAACAACCTCATGACGATGATCGACCTGGCGCGCGCGCACGGGATCAAGCCGGTTCTCGCCACGCTGCTTCCCGTGTGCGACTACATTTCGCCGCAAACGCAACGGCGTCCCATGGAGAAGATCCGGGAATTGAATGAGTGGATGAAGTCGTATGCGCGGAGTGAGGGCATCACGTTGCTCGACTATTTTCCGGCAACGCTGGATGAAGCGGGCGCGCTCAAGAAAGAACTCACGTACGACGGCTTGCATCCCAACGATGCGGGATACGAGGTGATGATGCCGCTGGCGGCGAAAGCGATCGCAGACGCGCTCGGAAGATAATTCAGAACAGGAACTTCAACCCGAGCTGCACTTCGCGCCCCGGCTGCGCGCGCGTGATCGTGGCCGCATTACTCACATCAACGTTCGCCACGGGCAGATAGAAGTTGGCGATGTTGGGCACGTTGAACACCTCGGCCCGGAACTGCAGTTTGTATTCGCGCGGCAAGGTGAATGTCTTCAGCAGCGACACATCCAACTGCCGCTTCGGAGGTCCGCTGAGAATGTCGCGGCCGGAAGTGCCGAAGCGGAATGCGCCCGTGGGTACGCGGACGAAATCCGAAACGTTGAACCATCGCTCCACGGATGGGTTTGCCAACCTGCCGTCGCCGATGCGGTCGGGCCTGCTCGCTCCGCCTTGCGCGAAATTGAAAGTCGAATCGGCGGGCGTGAACGGCTGCCCGTCATACGCGCGCAGAATGCCGTTGACCTGCCATCCGCGCACCAACCTGCCGCGGCCCAAAGGCAGCAAGTAGGAAAAATCAAGAGTGAACGCGCGCGGGCGGTTGAACCCTGACTGGCCGCGTTCCAATCGCAGATTGCGCGAATCCTGAGCCGCGCCTTCACTGCCCGTGCCCGTGAGACCCGACGTATCGTCAATCGCCTTCGACCACACGAAGTTCGCGCGGAATCCAACACCGCTTCGGAAGCTCCGGCGCACGGTGGTTTGCAGCGCGTGATAGTTCGATTTCCCGCCGTAGCTTACGTATTGAATGGCTCCGCTGTATTGCGGAAACGGGCGGGCAATTTGCTGAGGCGAGAAGCGGATCTGCTGGTTGACGTCGTATTTGCGCGACAAGTGCAGGCCCAGCGATCCCGCGTAGGAGATCTCCGCGACGAGTTGCGCGGCAATCTGGCGCTCGATGGTGAAGTTGAAATTCTGCATGTAGGAAGGAGGCGAGTTGGAGGAAACGCCGGAGGGAAGGGCGGCCGCCACCACTCCGGCGTTGGATGTGGGAAACGGATCGGAGATGGTGAAAGCGAGCGGATCGGCGGTGCTGCGCGAGAAGTTCTGCGACTCCGAGTAAGGCGAGTTGTTGGCCAGCAGAATACGAATTCCGTTTTGAGCGGAGTTGGTGAAGAACAGGCCGTAGCCGCCGCGCACCACCCATCGGTTGCTGTCCCAGGGACGCCACGCAAATCCAAAGCGCGGAGCGAAGTTCTTCTTCCTGGAATAGACCAGCGAACGCGGCAGCGCGGCGTCGCCCGCTACGACGATGCGTCTCAGCTCAGGCACAAAATTCGACAGCAAATTGAATTTCTCCACGGGGGGTGGAAGAAAGTCGTAGCGCACGCCGATGTTCAACGTGAGCCGGCGCGTGATGCGGTAATCGTCTTGCGCGAAACCGGCGGCCGTGTTGTAGAACAAGTAGTTCTTACGCGGACTCAGCAAGCGGCTGGAGGTGTCAGGCAGGCCGAGCAGAAAATCGGCCATCGGGACCGGCGTGGCCGTGCCGCCCGTGACACGTCCTTGAAAAGTGATGGTTCCGCGCGAGTTGTTGGGATAGTACTGGAAATACTGCGAACGGTTGAACTCCGCTCCCACGCGCAAATAATGTTTTCCTTTCACGATGGAGAGCGTGTCGATGTATTGAAACCCGTTGACCATGATGTCGCCGGGATAGGAAGCGTGATGCCCAATCTGATCGAAGCCGGTGATGGTGACGCGCGGCATGCCGTTGTACACGGGGTCCTTGGCGATGGTCAGGGCTTGCACGGCGTCGAGCAGGGCGGGGTCGTCGCGGCGCTGCCAGTCGCTGACGGAGCCGGATCGCGAGTAGGAGAAGCGGAAGCTGTTGGTGATGGCGGGGCGAATGACTTGTGTGAGGTGCAGGCCGGCAAGGTGAGTTGCTCCCTCGCTGGTCAATCCGAAGCCGGGCAGGTTGCTGGCGCCATACGGATTCACGCCGGAATTCGCGCCGCCGACATAAGTGAGAGCCATGTGAAGCCTGTCTGTCAGGCGCTGGTCGAGCTTCAGAATATTGTTGCGATTCGCCGCTTCGCTCACTTGCGAGGTTTGGAAATTGTTTGCGCCTTCGCGGTTGGGGAGCGGAACCAGCTTCAGGATCTTTGTGGCGATGGGGTGCACGCGGCTGGCGGGAATGATGTTGCCCGGAAAGCAGGCGGTCTGCACGGTTGCGCCGCAGGTGCCGGAGATGGTGGGATCGCGCAGGAAGATTCTATTCGCGCCTTGCAGCAACGCGGAGAAATTGCCGGCGCGGTCCGTGAGCGTTGGCACACGAACCAGGCGCGCATCGCCGCGCTGTTGCGTCAGACCTTCGTAGGAAACGAAAAAATGCGTGCGGTCTCTGCCGTTGTACCGCGGCAGGCGCACAGGTCCGCCGAGCGTGCCGCCATATTGATGGCGGCGCAACGGCGATTTGCCCGGGTCGAAGAAACTGCGCGCATCGAAGGCGTCGTCGCGCGCGAACTCGTACAGCGATCCGTGGAACTGATTCGTTCCCGCCTTCAGCGCCACGTTGATGAGCCCCGAACCGACGGTGCCGAAATCGGCGGCGTAGGCGCTGGTCTGCACTTTAAACTCCAGCACGGCGTCGACGGAAGGTTGGGCAATAGGCGCGCCATCGCGGACGTTGCGGTTGTTCAGGCCATCCACCAGATAGTTGACTCCATCGGCGCGGCCGCCGTTAATGGCCGTCACGCCGCTGTTGCTGGTGGCGATGCCTTCAGGCAAATCGACGACGCCTGGCGTGAGATAGGCAAGCTCGTGAAAATCGCGCCCGTTCAACGGCAGATCGACAATTTCGTGGTTCGTGATGACCTGCCCCTTGGCTCCCGTTTCCGAATTCACAAGCGGCGTTTCGGCCGTCACCTGAACCGCCTCCGTGAGGGCGCCCAACTGCATGGTGAAGTCCACGCGCGCCGACTGGTTCACCTGCAGCGTGATTCCGCTCTGTAAGTATTTCTTGAACCCCGTCAATTCCGCCGTCAGTTCGTATGCGCCGGGAACCAGGCCGGCCACCGTGTACGCTCCGCTCTGATTTGTGCGCACGGTGATGGCGCGGCCCGTATCGAGGTTGGAGAGCCGCACCGTGACGCCGGCAATCAATGCGCCGCTGGGGTCGGAAGCGAGACCCGTAAGAGTGGCTTCGAAGTTCTGCGCCCGCGCGGCGCCGCAAAGTAACAAGATCGAGAGAACGATGGACGGCATGAGTCCCCTTTCGCGCGCCATTGGTAACGATCGTATTCCTCCTGCGCATCCGCGTCAAGGCGCCGGGCTGGCGAAAGTGTGCTACGCGTTGATGGGAGCAATCCGTTGAACCACAAATAGGCGGGACGGCAGACTCCGCAGGCATTCGGCGATGGGCACAGAACTCTTAATTGGCCGTCTTCATGGACATCACGTTGCCGCCCCAAACGGTGCGGTCATAAGGCATGCGTGGGAAGCGAGAGGGCCTGTGGGCAGCGTCGTTCCCGTTGTCACCTGCCAGACGTAAGTGGACGGCGCCCATCGCTCCAGCCAGTCGTCATTCGGCGGGAACTCCGTGCCGGTTGCTGTTGGTCCGACCCGCACCCCGGCATGGACGGCGTCCCTTTGGTTATTTGAACACGGAGACTTCGGAGTTCGTGCGATTGTGCTATTGTGTACTTGTGCGAACCACGCTCGACATTTCCGACGAGGCCTATTACATCGCCAAGGCCATAGCCAGGGATCAGAACCGCAGTCTTGGGCGCGTGGTTGGCGACCTCATCCTGCAATCGTCGAAAGGCGC
Source organism: Candidatus Solibacter usitatus (assembly GCA_016191645.1). Lineage (GTDB taxonomy): Bacteria > Acidobacteriota > Terriglobia > Bryobacterales > Bryobacteraceae > CADEFT01. The sequence continues at coordinate 34,150 of JACPVQ010000010.1, read as the reverse complement.
GAAGGGCGCGTCCATCCGGATGAGCGATTACGGTTTCCCCACGTTCCGCTGCACGCGGCCCGTGAGCAGCGAGGACGTCAAGGCTCTCGATGACGAAGAGTAAAGTCTACCTGCTCGACTCCAACGTTCTCATCGCACTGGCGACTCCGGAACACAGTCTCAACGCGCGCGCAGCGGCGTGGTTTCGTCAGGGGCCTCGATTTGCAACTTGCCCTATCACCGAAGGCGCCCTTTTCCGTTTTCACCTGCGCGCCGGGGTGGAAGCGACGGCGAAATCCGCGAGAATTCTGCTCAAGTCTATCTCCTCTCTTCCACGGCACGAATTCTGGCCGAACGATGTTTCTTATCTCGATCTGCCAACCACTGGAATCGTTGGGCAGCGGCAGGTAACGGACAGTTATCTTGTGCTGCTGGCGCGGAAACACGGCGGTTCCCTGGCAACCATGGACCAGGCGCTGGCCGCTGTTCACGCGGGAACCGCGCTTCTTGCGTAGCCATATTCGATGCTAGGCGAGAATGGTATTTTGGGCTCAGGGAAAGAGTGCGCAAGATCACGGTCGAAATCCCGATGGAACTTCTCGATAAGGCACAACGAGCAAGTGGTACAGGGATCACGCAGGGCTGACCGGTGATCGCACTCCACCTTTTGTTTGCCTTAACCACCGGCCTTCTTGCTTCTCCCACACCCCGTCGCTATGATGGTTATGTTCCATTAGTAAGGATGGCCCGCCGGAAGTGTCCGGCAAGGTTGTCCGCTAAAAATCACCGGGAGGTTTTATGGGCACGCTGGGCATGCAAGAAACGATTTTCATATTTCTGCTCGCCCTCATCATTTTTGGCCCGAAGAAACTTCCGGAACTGGGTAAGAACATCGCGAAAGGGATTGCCGAATTCCGCCGCCACTCCAACGATTTGAAAGCCACCTTCGACAAGGAGATGGCCACCATCGAACGGGAGACCGCCGAAGTGAACCAGGATCTGACCAAGTACTCGAATGAGATCAACTACGATTCGAGTTACGACAGCAACTACTACGATTCCGGTAACGACGGCTACAATGGCGGGACAGGCGAAACCTCTGCGGAAACATCCACCGTCAGTGCATCCGCAACTCAGGGCGCTGAATCATCGACAGCGACGGACAATGGTTCCGATGGCGCAACTCTCCCCGCGGACGCGGTAGAGAACGTGACATCGGACTATGCAGCGGTTGGCGATAGCGCGCAACCGTCCGCCGCCACCGAAACTGCCGTCGCACACGCGGAGCCCGAGCCCACGCCCGTGGCCCGCACGTAAGGTAGCAGTTTTCAGACAGAGCAAACGTGGAACCTGACAAACCAGGCGCGCCGCAACCGCCGCCGCACAGCGAACCCGCCAGCCCGGCGCCGGAGGTGTCTCAAACCAGCCTGCAGCCCACGGTCGATGATTCTTACGGTTATCATGACGATCCTTACGCGTATGAATCGAACGCGGTTCCGGCAGTAGTGGAGCAGCCGGCGGCGCCGCCATTAACACCCGCGCCGCCTACGCCGCCTCCGCCACCTTCGCCGCCAGATCCTGAGGACCAGGAAGAGGAGGGCATGCTCCGCATGTCCTTCCTCGAACACCTGGAAGAGTTGCGCACGCGGCTGATCCGCTCCGTGTTGGGGCTGGCGGTCGCTTTTATTTTGAGTCTCACTTTTTCCGGACCGCTGTGGAAGATTGTCAGCGCTCCGGCTCGCGCGGCACTGACGCAACTGGGTGTCGTCCCGCCGAAACTGGCGCAAACCGGGCCGATGGAAGTGTTTTCCATCGTCTGGATGAAAATGCCGCTGCTGACGGCTATCTTTCTGGGATCGCCGTGGATTCTGTACCAGATTTGGTCTTTCATCGCGCCGGGACTGTATAAAAAGGAACGCCGTTTGGCCGCCCCGTTCATTCTCACATCGGCGGGATTGTTCATCCTGGGCGGCGTGTTCGCCTACTTTGTCGCGTTTCGTTTCGGGCTCGTCTTCCTGCTGGGCATCGGACGCGATCCCGATGTCGATGTGCAAACGCTCATCACCGTTACCGACTATTTCGATCTCTTCGTCAACGTCATGCTGGGCGTATCGCTGGTCTTCGAACTGCCGGTGGTGATCTTCTTTCTGACGCTGCTGCGCATTGCCTCGCCGCGATGGCTCATGTCGAACGCGCGCTATGCCATTCTCGGCATCGTCGTTCTGGCGGCGATCATTACGCCCACTCCGGACATCTTCAATATGTTGCTGTTCGCCGTGCCCATGGTGGGTCTGTTCTTTGTCGGCGTATTGGCCAGTTACATTCTGGTGTTGAACCGCGAAGGGCAGAAGTTCCCCTGGGGTAAGGTATTGCTATCGTTGCTGGCCGTGCTTTTGCTTGCGGCGGGCGGCATTTGGCTGGCAATCACGAAGTATGGCTACCACCTGATTCAGACGTGGCCATTCCTAACCCGATAATTTTCGCTAAACTTTTCCACCTTTCCTGTCGATAGTACTAGCATGAAGTGGGCTATAGCCATCACGCTGCTGACAGTACTACCCATGATCGCGGTCGCCCAACCGGTGCGCACCACGAAATGGACCTTGTTCTCCTTCGCTCACCCCGATGCGAAGCTTCTCCTGGGGATGGATTGGCGGAAGATCCTGTCGTCTCCCTTGGGGCCTGTAATGCAGAGGCAAATCAACCAGGGAGGAAATCCGCTGTTCCTCTTCATGGAATCCATTGAGAACATGGATCGTCTGCTAGTGTCTTCTCCCGGCGGAACTTCGGAGGAAGGGCAGGGCGCGGAACGGCCGCCTCTGCTGGTTGTGGGAGAAGGCCGGTTCGCATTGGCACGCATTCGTGAGATGGCGAAAGCCGACGGTGCCGTCGCCCGGCGTTACAACGGCGTGGAACTGTTGGTTCCTCCCGATGCTACGAATGGAGATCTGCACTTCGCGTTAGTGGACGCGCAGACCATCCTTTTCGGCGATGGGAATTCGGTGAAGCAGGCCATCGACCGGTGGCAGCGCGGCGATCAACCCGGCAGCCGCAATCAGATGTTCGCCCGGGCCGCGCGGCTGGCGGAGAATCATGAAGCGTGGGCCGTTGTCGAAGATCCCGCCGATTCGTTGCGCAGCCTGGGAATGGGCGATTCCCTTCTTGCCGAACACGTCGAGGGGTTGGAGTTCGCCGTGTCGTTCGGCCAGACAATGACGGCTACCGTGCGCATTGAAGCGCCGGATGAGGAAGCGTCGGCGACACTTGCCGACGGCCTGCCGGCATTGTTGCAACTGCTCGCCTTTCAATATTCCAAGCAGCCGTCTCTAACCGCATTGGCGCGCAGCGTGAAAGTGATGAAGGAAGGCAGCTACATCAAACTCGGAATGACCGCCGATGCCCGCTTGTTGGAGCGCAGCATGAATGAGTTGAGAGCCTCTACAGAGCCCCCCGCGCTGCCAAAGGGTGAGGCTCAGGCACGCTTCGAAATCCCAACGCTGGCGCAGGTCGCCCCCACTCTGGCGGCGCCCCCTCCGCCTCCCGTGCAACGCGTAATTCGCATCACAGGCGGCATGGACGGCGACAAAGCGATTCCGTTCGGGAACAGACAGTAACCTCCGCGCAGTGAGTGGGGTCAGATCTCCAGATCTGCGAGGTGGTCTCCAGACCGCCTCTGCCGGCACTGAGAGCAATCTCCTAGCTATCCCCGCACCAGCAGCGAGAGCAGTCGCACCCCTGCCTCGAACAGGACATCCAGGAACAGGTTCCGAACAACCCAGTCCCTGGCCTTGCGCACGGATTTCCTGGAAATCATCGCCACTGACAAACATCCTATCAAAGGTCAACACGGTTCCGATGATAAAATGCGATAAGAGGAACGTGGCAATGACGCTGACCATTGAACTGCCCAAAGATGTGGAAGCCGCCCTCAAACCCGAAGCGCAAGCCCATGGGGTGACGCTTGAGGTATGGTTGCAAAAAATTGCCATGGAACGTGCGCGGCCTGCAGGGCAAATGCGCTCCCTGCAGGACGACGTAACGCCGGAGGAATGGATCCGGCAGTTTCATGAGTGGGCCGGGAGTCACGACCGGACGACACCGTTGCTTTCCGATGAGGCCATCAGCCGGGAGAGTATTTATCCCGATCGGACATAGAGCGTGCTGGTCGACACCAATCTGCTTGAGGCTCCACCTAACCCCGCGGAATCTTGTTGAGTTCTGGATTTGCCAAAGACCCCCGAAGTCTTCCCTACATGGAAATCGTTGGTCATCCGTGACAAGCGCGGGTTCTCCCGCTTTGCCGGCATCGAGGTTGTGCATCCTGCCGGCATCTTCCTGACGCCATAAGAGTATTCGCTATACTCGCAGTTCCGTGCGATTCCGCGTTCTCCTCTCCCTGGCATTCCTTAACGGATGCTCGCGCACTCCGCAATCGTTTCCCGTTCCCGCGCAATACAACTACAGAGCCGGCATGGAGCCGCGCATTATCGGAGCGGGAACTGCCATGGATGATCCCAACGCGGACCTCTACTTAATCTCCGGCGTGAAGGGGAGGGAACCGAATTCTTCGTGGCGCTGGACCGAGCCGCGCGCCGAATTCCGGCTCCATCCCACCGAAACAAAAAACCAGTTTCTTGTTGTGCGCTATTCCGTCGCCGGCGTTACCTTCCAATCCACCGGGCCCGTCACGTTCTCCATTGCGGTCGAAGGCAAGGAGGTGTTTCACCCGCGTGTGACGGAATTCGGCATTGGCGTTTGGCGCATCCCGGTAAGCGAGAACTTGCTGCGCACGGACCGGCCGGTGGCCGTCGTGATGGAGGTGGATAAGTTCTACACAACACCGGAAGACGGCGCCAGGCTGGGTTTTCAAGTGCAAAGCATCGGATTCGAACCGTAATGCCGCAGGCCTTTTACATTCTGTTTGGCGTCGTGTTCACGGCTTTCACGTGTTACACGCTGGGCGCGCTGTTATTTCAAAAACTGCGTCTCACATTCCACCGCGAAGAGGAACGGCCCTTGTCGCTGCTGTGCGGCGCTGCGATGCTGCACGGGATTGTATTCGTAATCATGACCGCGCAAGTGGCCAGGAAGGGCGTTTTCCTCGCGGTTGGCTGCGTGATCCTCTGCTACGGATGGCGGCGCGGCGTCTTCCGGACACCGCTCAGCGCGCCTTTGCCGCCGCTCAGCCGTTTCTGGCGCGTGTCATTGGCCGTTGTCTTTGCGGCCTACGGATTCCTGTATTGGATTAACGCGATGGCGCCTGAGATGAGCCCCGATGGCAGTTCCTACCATCTGGGACTGGTGGCGCGATACCTGCGCGAACACGGCTTTCCGCGCATCACAACCACGATGTACGCCAACCTCACGCAGGGCATCGAAATGCTGTATGCCTTCGCTTTCGTGTTCGGAAGGCACTCCGCGGCTTCGCTGGTGCATTGTGTGTTCACGCTCACGCTGCCGCTGCTGATTCTTTCCCACGCGCGGCGCTTCGGAATGGCCCAGGTGGGGGCCGCCGCGGCCATCTTTGTCTTGTGCGCGCCAGTGGTTGGCGTCGTGGGGACCACGGCGTACATTGATGTCGCCGTCGCGTCGGTGGTCTTCGCCGTGTACAGCCTGCTGCGCATTTACGAACAGACACGTCAGCGGGAACTGATTGTGCCCATCGGCTTACTGGCGGGCTTCTGTTTTGCGGTGAAGTACACGGTGGCCATGGCCATTCCGTTTGCCGCGATATGGATTCTCCTGCTCCTGCGCAAAGAGAAGGCCGCCCTGTTGCGCCCCCTGGCGTTGTTCGCCGCCTGCGTAGCCCTGATGGCCGCGCCGTGGGCGATCAAGAATTGGATGATCGTGGGCAACCCCGTGTCGCCGTTCCTGAACCGTTATTTCCCCAACCCGAATGTGCTCATCTCCTTCGAAGAAGAGTACATTGCATCGATGCGCCAATATGGAAACGTGAAGGACTGGCGTCAGATCCCGCTCGATATCACCGTGCGCGGAGCGCACTTATCCGGCATGTTGGGAGTCCTGTTCGTGTTGACTCCGCTTGCTCTGTTGTCGCTGCGCTTTCCCGAAGGACGGCGGCTGCTGTTGACCGCGCTGCTGTTCTCTCTTCCTTATGTGAATAACATCGGAACGCGTTTTCTTCTGCCCGCGCTGCCCTTTTATGCGCTGGCGCTGGCTCTGGCCTGCGCGCGAACGCCGCGTTTGTTGCCCGCCCTGGCGCTGGGGCACGCGCTGCTCTCCTGGCCGCACGTGTTGCGGCATGTGTGCGCTCCGGGCGCGTGGAAACTGGAGCATATCGCCGTCGCCGCCGCCTTGCGCATCACCGATGAAGATCGCTACCTCAGCGCGCGCTTCGATGGCTACACCGTCGCGCGTGTCATCGAGGCCGCGGTTCCCAAGGGAGAGATCATCTTCACGTTCGGCGGTGTTCCCGATGCCTACACAACGCGTGAAGTGCGAGTGGGCTACATGTCGGGTTGGGGTCGAAACGTCTCGGAAGCCATTTGGACCGCGGCGTTTGCGGGGAACGCTCCCGTGCGCCGTTTGGAATTTCGCTTTCCGCGTCAGCCGCTGCGTGCGTTCCGGTTGCGAACCTCCGAAGCGGGACCAAAGGATCTGCAATTCTCAGTGAACGAATTTCGCATTCTGAATGAACAGAAGGAAATCCCGCGGCGGGAAGATTGGCGCGTCCACGCATGGCCCAACCCATGGGATGCGCCGATGGCCTTCGACAACAATCCCGTCACGCGCTGGCGAACATGGGAAGCCATTCGCCAGGGGATGATGATTGAAGTTGTCTTTCCGGCGGCTGTGCCCGCGGATGGCGTGTTGTTGGAAACCGCCAACGACCAGGGGTTTTTGAAAGTGGAATTGTATGGACTGGCGGAATCCGGCAACTGGCTGCGTCTGGGAAGCGGCCGTGAATACAGCGTTGTGGAGATGCACGGCTTGCGGCGCGCGGCGATGGACTATTTGAGACAACAGGGAGTGTCCTATATTCTGGCCGCGCCGGATGATCCCTGTTATGCCGAGTACCATATCAATCAACCATGGTGGGGACTGCAACTGGCGCGGAATATCGGTGGGTACCGGCTGTACCGGATTGAGGATCGTAAAGAATGACGTTTTTTCTCGGCGTGGACGGAGGACAGTCGAGCACGACCGCCATCATTGGCGATGAGACCGGGCGCGCGCTTGGCTATGGCCGCGGCGGTCCCTGCAATCACGTTGAGGCGAGTGCGGGCCGTGCGAAGTTTCTCGCGGCGATGAAGGGCTGCCTGGAACCCGCGTGTGAGCAAGCCGCTGTCAGTCTGAACCAAATTCGATTTGCGCGCGCATGTCTGGGTTTCAGCGGCGGGCCCGCCGACAAGGAAGCGTTGCTGCAACAGATGCTGCCCGCGGAGCACATCCATGTCACCAACGATGCGGTGATTGCATTGAGTGGCGCGACCGCCGGTGAACCGGGCATCATCACGATTGCGGGAACGGGCTCCATTTCGCTGGGGCGCAATGCCCGCGGCAAGACGGCGCGCGCCGGAGGTTGGGGATACTCCTTCGGCGATGAGGGCGGCGGCTACGATTTGGCGCGGCAGGCGTTGCGCGCGGCGTTGCGCATGGAAGAAGGTTGGGGCGCGCCGACGGCGTTGCATGGAATGCTGTTGGAAGCGTCGGGCGCACGGAACGCCAATGACCTGCTGCATCAGTTTTACACGGAGGCGTTTCCGCGCCCGCGCATCGCTTCGTTCTCGCGGCTTGTCGATGAGGCGGCGATGAACGGCGACGCCATTGCGCGCGAGCTTCTACACAACGCCGCGCGCCAGTTGGCCGGCTACACCGCCGCCGTGAGGGGACAATTGTTTGCCGAAGCGGAGCCCGCCGTTCTCGCCTACGTCGGAGGCGTTTTCAAGAGCCGTGTGCTGCTGGATCGCTTTGTCGAATTGGTTTCGATTGAAGAGGCTAACCGCGTGGGCCCGCCGTTGCATGGGCCGGCGGTTGGCGCTTTGCTCGAAGCCTATCGCTACGCCGGGTTGACGTCCATTCGCTTATCCAATGTTCCGGAGTTTGAAAAATGAAACATTTCCTGCCTTTCCTGTTTTTGACCATTTCGGCGCTTCCCGCCGCCGAACCCGATTGGCCGGCGGAGGAACAGCGCGCGGTGGAGTTTCTGCAACGCTACATCCGCATCCAGTCCGTGAATCCGCCGGTGAACTCGCGGGAAGCCACCGCGCTCTTCAAGGGCGAACTGGAAAGCGCGGGCATCTCCGTGAAGCTGTTTGAAACCAACGCCACCGGCGCGGTGAATCTTCTCGCCAGGCTGCCCGGCCGCGACCGCGCGAAGAAACCGTTGCTGCTGCTGAATCACTTCGACGTGGTTCCCGTCGATCCCAAAGCGTGGCGCGTCCCTCCCTTCGGCGGGCTGCTGCAGGACGGTTGGATCTGGGGGCGCGGCGCGATGGACATGAAGGGCACCGGCGTGATGCACCTGTTTTCCCTGCTGCTGTTGAAGAAGATGGGAATCGTGCCGGCGCGCGACATCGTGATGCTCTGCACGCCCGATGAAGAGACCGGCGGAGATTTGGGTATCCGCGCCATGATTCGCGATCATTGGAAAGAGATCGAGGCCGAGTATGTGATGGACGAAGGCGGCTTCGGTAGCCGCGATGTGTTCTCGCCGTCGAAGCTGGTGTTCGGAATCTCCGTCGGCGAAAAACAAGTGTCGTGGCTGCGCCTGCGCGCCAAAGGAACGGCCGCGCATGGATCGCAGCCGATTGCGGAAAACGCCAACATGATTCTGCTGGAGGCCATCCGCAAGGCGCTCAACGCCCCAGACCGCGGCAGGAATAGCGAGGTTGTGGAGCGCATGCGCTCGGCGTTGCAAGGACAGTTGGCCGACAACAAATTCATTCGCGCCATCCAATCGAATACTATGTCGCTGACAACGCTGGCCGCCGGCGTGGGCAATCCGCCGAAATCGAATGTCATTCCGTCGGCATCGGAAGCGACTCTCGATTGCCGTTTGTTGCCGGGCGTGAACGCGGATGAGTTTCTCAGCGAGATGAAGGCGCGCATCAATGATCCGCGCATTACCATCGAACGGCTCAGCACGCCCAGCGACCCCGGCGTCAGCAAAATGGACACGCCTCTGTTCGCGGCGTTGCGCAAGGCGATCTTGACGCAGCATCCATCCGCCGTGGTCACGCCGATCCTCATTCCTTACGGCACGGATTCGGTATGGCTGCGCGAGAAGGGCGTGATCGCCTATGGCCTTGCGCCCATGGTCATCGACGCCGCAACCGTCGCCACCATGCACAGCGACGAAGAACGGATTCCCGTTTCCGAATTTCGCAAAGGATTACACATCTTCTACGACCTGCTAAAATCGGAGTTCTAGCCGTTTTCTTCTCATGAAATTATCCATCCGCGATCTTAACCTCAAAGGCAAAACTGTCTTCATTCGTGTCGATTTCAATGTTCCGCTCGCCCCGGGCGGGCAGGAGATCACATCTGACAAACGCATTCGCGCCTCGCTGCCTACCATTCAATACGCTCTCGATCAAGGCGCGGGGCTGATTCTCGCTTCGCACCTGGGCCGTCCGAAGGGAAAACCCAATCCGGAGATGAGCCTCAAACCAGTGGCTGTTCGTTTGGCGGAACTGCTGGGCAAGCCTGTGAAGATGGCTCCGGATTGCATTGGACCGGAAGTCGCGGCCATGCGGCCCGCACCGGGCGAGATCCTGTTGCTCGAGAATCTGCGCTATCACGCGGAAGAAGAAAAAAACGATCCGGAGTTTTCCCGGCAACTGGCATCGCTGGCCGATCTCTACGTCAACGATGCGTTCGGCAGCGCGCATCGCGCACACGCCTCCACCGTCGGCATGATTCGATTTCTGCCGCAGGCCGCCGCCGGGCTGCTGATGGACACCGAACTCGAATACCTGACCAAGGTCACTACGAATCCTCCGCGTCCCTGCATTGCGATTTTAGGCGGAGCCAAAGTCTCCGACAAGATCGAAGTGATTCAGAATCTCTTGAAGTTCGTCGATCGCATTCTCATCGGCGGAGCGATGGCGTATACGTTCCTCAAAGCCAGAGGCGAGACCGTTGGCAAATCGCTGGTGGAGGACGACAAACTCGATTTGGCGCGAGAGTTGATGGCGAGCAGCGGTGCGAAACTGATGTTGCCCACCGATCATGTTGTAGCGGCGGAGTTGAAAGAAGGCGCGGAGAATCAAACCGTCGCCGCGATTCCCGATGGAATGATGGGCCTCGACATTGGCGTACAAACGGTTGCGGCATTTGAAGCCGTCATCGCCTCGTCGAAGAGCGTGATTTGGAACGGACCGATGGGCGTGTTTGAAAAACCGCCCTTCGATAAGGGTACCGTTGCTGTCGCGAAAGCGGTGGCATCCTCGGGTGTTTTGTCGGTGGTCGGCGGCGGCGATTCGGAGAAGGCCGTGAAGTCCGCGGGCGTGGCGGGCAAGATCTCGCACATCTCCACGGGTGGCGGCGCATCGCTGGAATTTCTTTCCGGAATTGAGCTGCCCGGCGTCGCCGCGTTGACTCCTAAGTCGTGATAAAGTTCCAAGCATGAGACTGCTTGGCATCCTTTTATTCCTATCTCTCTACAGTTCGCTTGCGCCTGCGCAGATTCACGTGTTCACGCGCGAGCAGATGATTCGATTCACTGCAAAAAACCCATTCGAACGATTTTCCGACGGCCGCCCCAAGGTTCCCGATTCTCTGATCGAAGAGTTGCGCACGCTCAGCGCCGAAGACGTGTTTGGAGTTGTGCCGGGCGCCGGATTCGCCAATCAATATGAAGGCGGTTTTCGCCTGCTGCATCCGGGCAGGAAGCTGGTGGGCCGCGCAGTGACGGCGCAGTTCATGCCGCACCGTCCCGATGTCGCCGATGTCGCCGAGGCCGACGCGAAAGCGCGCGGCGCGGGGCGCAACGCCAATCAACGCGTTATCGATATGTTGCAGCCCGGCGACGTCATCGTCGTCGATTTGATGGGCAAAACGGAAGGCGGCACGTTTGTCGGCGACAACCTGGCCACGGCAATTCATGCCGCGACCAAGACCGGCGGCTTGGTCATCGACGGATCCATTCGCGATCTGGAAGGCATCTTCGAGATTCCCATGGCCGCCTACTTCCGCGGCGTACATCCATCGGCCATACGCAACGTCATGCTCACCGCCGTCAACGTGCCGGTGCGAATTGGAACGGCCACCGTCATGCCTGGCGATGTTGTGTTCGGCGATCGTGAAGGCGTCTATTTTGTTCCCCCGCAATTGGTGGAGCAAGTGGTGGTCAAAGCGCGCACCACCAAGATTCACGACGAATGGACAAAGGCGAAATTCATGACAGGCAAATACAAATCGAGCGAGTTGTATCCCAGCCCCGCCGACCCGGCATTGAAAGCCGAATACGAAGCCTATCTCAAGAAGAAACTCGCCGAAAAAAAATAGAGAGGCTGAGTCACTTCTCCTGCGCCGTGGCGTTGAAGAAGGCGATCAGATCGCCGACATCGGCGGGCTTCAATACCGGCCACGTGATCCCCGCTTCCAAGGTGCGATCCAGCATCTTGGGCCCGTGCCTCCACAGCGCGGTGGCAAACGATACCGTCGTGTACGCTTCGTGCTTCTTTCGTAAGGGCGGCGCGAGCGGACCGCCATCACCCTTCGCACCGTGACAATGGGAGCAGCCGCGCTCGGCGAAGACGCGTTCTCCGACGAAGCGAGTTCCGGCGGGTTCGTAGTAGCGCAGGCTGGCGAGAAACGACGCTAACTGCGCGATGTCATCGCCTTCCAGTCGCGGGAGCGTCATGTTGTTTTCCTTCACCTTCTTCTCCATCGCCGGGGCGTGATTCCACAGCGTCGCCGCAAACTCGGCCGTGCTCATCGGCAGATCCTTGTCCGGGCCCATCTCCGGGCCCATCGTGCCGCCTTGCCCGCGAATCGCATGGCACTGGATGCACTTGGCCTGGAAAACGTTCCAGCCACGCTCCGGTTGCGAGCGCGGAGCCGCGGGCGCTTTCTTGCCAGTCTGCGCATTGCCGCGCGCAAACGAGATGAGGTTGTTCATCGACGGGCCGTCGAACTCCGGCCAGCGCCCCACCAGCTTCGTCACAGGCTGCAGCATTTGGTGCGCATGATTCCACATCGCGCGGCCCCATGCGGCCGGATCGTTCGAGGTGGCCAGCGCCGACAAATCCGGTCCGCCTGTTCCACCCACTCCGTGCACTGTGTGGCAGCGCGCGCAACTCTTCTCTTCGAAGACTCGCTTACCGGCCGCGGCGTCCCCCGGCGGATCGGTATTGCCCGCCTCATAGAGGTAAGCAAGCATGTGCGCCATCTCCTGTTGATCCAGTTGCGGATACGCTTGGCCCGCTAGGCGGATTCGACGATACATACCAGGAGCGTGGTTCCAGAGCACGGTCATCAGCCAGCTCATTGCCGGCGCGCCCGGCCGCCGTCCGGTAAGATCAGGAGCGACGCGTCCGCCCGCGCCGCCGATCGCATGGCAGATGGAGCAGCCTTTCGATCCGAAGAAAAGCTGCTCGCCTTTCTCCGGAATTCCTATGACGGGAATGGTGCCACGCGCGGCTGACGTACCGCGCTCGTGGATCAGGATGGCGGTGAGGGCGGCTGTGGCGGCCACTGCGGCAGCAGTCCAATAGAAGAATTCCTTGCGCGAACCGATGGGTGCCATGAAATTGTGTGAGCACGCCAAGCACCACCGGATGTGCCGCTCGAAGCCCAATCAATACGGCCACTTCACGCCTCCGGCACCGGGGTTTCGTAAGGAAACCCGACGCAGTGTCAGAGAATCGGACACCTCTTCGCGCCTACACCTGATACTGCCGCATCTTGCGATACAGCGTGTCGCGCGAGATGCCGAGCATGGAAGCCGCCTTCGTCCGGTTACCTTCGGAAAGGCGTAGCGCGCGTTCGATGGTCTGCCGCTCCATCTGCTCCATGGAGACCGGCGCGGACTCGAATGTGTTGCGAGCCGCCTCCTCCTGAAGCAGCGGCTTCAAGTCTTTGTCGCTGATGTTCTGCGGATCGTCCGCGGATACCGCGGTGACGCTCTCAATCAGGTTCTCCAACTCGCGGACGTTTCCCGGAAACGAGTAGCCCACCAGCGTTTCCAACGCCGGCCGCGTCAGGTTGACCTGCCTCCCGTAGCGACGCGAAACGCGGACGGCAAAATGCTGCGCCAAGACGAGGATGTCTTCCGGCCGCGAGCGCAGCGGGGGAATCTGCAACACAATGGTCGCGATGCGGAAGTACAAGTCTTCGCGCAACAGGTTGCCGCGCAACTCCTGCAACGCGCGGTTGGTGGCGGCCAGCACGCGTACGTCGACATGTACGCTCTTCGCCCCGCCGACGGGACGCACTTCGCCTTCCTGCAGCACGCGCAGAAGCTTTACTTGCACATCCTTGGGCATCTCGCCGATCTCGTCGAGGAAAATGGTTCCGCCGGAAGCCGCCGCGAAAAGTCCGGGCGTGTCGGCGATGGCTCCCGTAAACGCTCCGCGGCGGAATCCGAACAGTTCGCTCTCCACCAGCTCGCGCGGCAACGCGCCGCAGTTCAGCGCGACGAAAGGCTTGCGCGCTCTGGGACTGGCATCGTGAATGGCGCGCGCCATCATCTCTTTCCCGGTGCCCGTTTCGCCGAGAATCAAAACCGGCGCATCCGCCGCCGCCGCAAGGCGGCCTCGATCGAGCAGCCGTTCCATGGCCGGGGAAACACTGACGATGTTTTCGAAACAAGGATGCCGTTCCAGGCGCGTCTCCAACTGCGCAACGCGTTCGCGCAACTCAATCATCTCCAGTAGGCGGCCCACTTTCTTGCGCACCGTTGCGTAGTCGAACGGCTTGGTGATGTAATCCTCAGCGCCCCGCTTGATCGCTTCCACAGCCGTCTCGATGGTGCCATAGCCGGTCATGATCACCACGACAATCTCGCTATCTCTGCGGCGCAATTCGTCCGTGAGGGCGAGTCCGCCCGCACCGGGAAGAATCAGGTCCACCAGAGCAAGCCCGATGCGCGGGTTGGCCGCATGGATTTCCAGCGCTTCAGCCGCCGAGTGCGCAACCTCCACGGCGTAACCGTCGCGCGTCAGCATCTCCTTCAGCGTGGCCGCAAGGCTGGGGTCGTCGTCCACTACCAACACGCAACAGCCATGTGCCGGCGACAAATCTTTCACGCCGCCGCCTCTTTCCCCGATGCCGGTTCGGCGAGGGGCAGTTCCACTCGAACCGTGACGCCGCTTCCCGGTTCGCTGCCGATGTCGATGATTCCGCCATGTTCCGCAATCACGTTGCGCGCAATTGCCAGGCCTAACCCTGTTCCTTTTCCGGGCTCCTTGGTGGTGAAGAACGGTTCGAAAACATGCGCCATGTTCGCGGCGGTGATGCCCGCGCCATTGTCGATGACTTCCATCACGGCGTTACCGCTGGGTGTTCTCCCGCAACGCACGCGGATTTCGCCGCCTGGCTCAACGGCATCCAGCGCGTTGCTGAGCAGGATGAGCAGCACCGTTTCCAATTGGTTGCGATCGGCGCGTACGGAAACGCCGCCGCTGTCGCCATGTTCTACTCGCAGCGCTGCACCTTTCGCCAGAATGACCGGCGCAAAAAAGGATGCCACCGATTCGATCAGCGCGCCGAGTTCCTGCGGCTTCTCCTGCAGCGGCGCGGTACGCGTGAACTCCAGCAAACGCTGTACGAAGTGACGGCAGAACTCCAATCCTTCCTGAAGCCGGTTCAAATCATCCGCCGAACTTTGGCCGCCGCGCTCCTGCATCATCTGTACGCGAAGAATCAACGCCGCCAGGGGCGAATTCAAATGATGCGCCGTTCCCGCCGCCATCTTCCCCATGCTGGTGAGTTTTTCGATTTGCAGCATCCGCTCGCGCCAGCGCACGCGTTCGCGGATATCGGAGGTCACTTCAAGAAAATAGGTTGCGCCGCTGGGTTCCTGAAACGGAAGCAGGTTCAACAGCACTTCAAACGGATCGCCGTCGCGGTTCAACCGGGTCGTTTCGATGTCGAGAACCGGTTTGCCCGCTCGCACAAGCGACAAAAAGGAGTTCAACTCGTCCTTCTTTTCCGCTGGGATGGTTGGAAGAGGCTGGCCCTGCATCTCCGTTTTCAAATAGCCGTACATGCGCTCCGCGGACGCATTCCATTCGAGTACGGACAAGGAACCATCGTAGAGGACGACCGCGCCGGGAATTACTTCGAGCAGTCCGCGGTAGCGCTCCTGCGAATGGCGAAGATCCTCTTCACTCTGCCTTCGCTGGCGCAGAACAAACCAGGCGGCCCAGAATCCAAGCAGCAGCGAAGAGGCAATGCCGCGCGTAATGTAGAGATAGTGAAGGGTAAGGTAGGTGGCGTCGCGAAAAAAGTGGTTCTCCACTAACTCCCATGCGGCCAGGACCACCAGCATGATCGTAGTGCTGGAGAGAGCGAGGGTCGCCCAAAACCACTTCTTGTCCGCCATAAAAGAATCAGGTGGGGCAGGTCTCCAGATCGCCTCTGCCGTCGCAACTTACATCCTACTTCTTCAGAGTGCGCACGTGGGCGATGACATCGGCAATCTGCGCATCGCTCAATCCGGCCACCGGTTTCATCTTTCCTTGTCCCGCTGTGATGGCCTTCTTCATGTCGGCATCGGCCTTTGCCTGGATCTCCTTCGACCCCAGATGCTGCAAGGTCACTTTGAACATCTTGGCAATCGCGTCCTTGCCTTCGCCAGCCGGCCCGTGGCACGCCGCGCACTTGGACGCATACAGCGCCTTGCCTTCAGCGGCGCCCGCGCTGGCGGTTACGGCAAAGACAGCCGTGAGAGAAAAAGCTCGAAGTAGAGAAGTGTATTTCATGAGTTTATCGCTCCATTGTTGTTGGATTCCATTCTACGGATCAAAAACCAGATTGCCAGGATGGCCAGGAGGATACAAAAGACTGAGACGGCGAGCCCGTTGCGTCGCACGTCTTTTTCATGCAGCGCGGCCTTGGCCCCTTCCAGCGTCTCCTTCGCAATGGCCATGCCCGCATCGACTGGCTTGCGAACCTCGCCTTCGCGAAACGTGTGCAGCGCAAGCCGTGCTTTGACAAGGCTCTCCTTGCCATCCATCAGCTTCACCTGCGCCTCCGACACCTCCATGCCATATTTGTCGGCTTGGCTCAACAGTCTCTCCGACTCGATCAGCGCTTTGTCCAGCCCGTTGAGCGATTGCGCCAGACGCGTGGCCGTCTTTCCTTGTTCCGATGCGCTTTCATGGCAAGGCGTGCACACGGACTTGACGCCGTCCAACATGGCCGAAGACGGTTTGTGAATCGCATGATTCGAGTGGCACACCACGCAACCGCCGCCGCTATCGCTTGTGAACACCGGCTTATGCGCGCTGAGCGCGAAGTTCTTCTCAAACAGCACATGGCAGCTTCCGCAAACCGCTGCCACCGATTCCACTTGCGGCGGCTTAGCGCCGTGATTGCCGTGGCACGAAGCGCAGTTCGGCGCGCTCAAATCTCCGCGCTTCGTGAGCGCTTCCCAATGCACGCTGGTGCGATATTCGTCCAATTGATTGGTGGAGATCTTGTAACGCGCCATTTTCGTTTTGTCGGCGTGACAGTGGCCGCAGGTTGCCGGCAGTTTCAGCGGATGCACGGGCGAAGCGGCGTCCTTCACCGGCCGGATATCGTGCACGCTGTGGCAATCGACGCACGTGGCGACTGTGGTATCACCCGTTGCCAAACGCTTTCCGTGCACACTGGTTTGATAAAGCTGGAACTGATCGACGCGTTGCTGCGGCCGGTACTTGCGCATGAAATTCGGATCGCTGTGGCAAGTCGAGCAAAGCTTCGGGATGGCCGTGCGCGCGGTCTTTCCACGAAAGCCCTTCGCCGCGCTCATCGCCTGCAACGGATCGTCCGATTGCGGATCGCCGCCGTGGCAATCGGCGCAGCTCAAGCGGCTGGCCGTGTGCACATCGTTCTTGATCAAAGTGGCGGGTCGCTGCAGGTTTCCTTCCATCACCGTGTGACACTCCACGCAGGAGTCCTTCGCCGGCTGCAGCAACGCGGAGGATGTCAGCAACAAGAAAAAAGCGAGCGCCGGCGATTTCATTTCACGTACCCCAATATGGTGAACACCACCAGGTAAGCCACAAGAAAAACCGCCGCGCTCACTACCAGCCGCGTGCGCGCCGATCCGTCTTTCCGTATGGCCCACGCGGGAAGCCCCGCCCACAGCACGGCGAGTAAACCGAAGCCGAAGATGCCCAACAACTCTCCTTCCATGAACAGGACGTGGCTTGGAATGAGTTTGAGCGTGTAGAATTGCGCCAGAAAATACCATTCCGGCCGGATGCCCGCGGGGGCCGGCGCGAACGGGTCCGCCTTCTCGCCCAGCTCCCAAGGAAAGATTGCGGCAAGCGCGCCAAGCACAGCCATTGTGCAATACCACACCATCAATTCGCGCAGCAGGAAATTGGGAAAGAACTTCATCTGCCGCACTTTCGACGCGGCAATCCATGGCGGCGTGCTCATGCCGCTCTTTTGCACCAGCAATAGGTGAATCATCAAGAGCATTGCCGCGGCAACCGGAAGAACTACCACATGAAATGCGAAGAAGCGCGTCAACGTTGCGCCGCCCACATCTTCTCCGCCGCGCAGGAATCGCGCGATGGCTTCTCCAATCAGCGGCGTGCTGGCGGCGACATCCGCGCCGACCTTGGTGGCGAAGTAGGAGATCTTGTTCCACGGCAGCAGATATCCGCTGAAGCCAAACGCCATCATCAGGCCCAACAGCGCGATGCCCGTGAGCCATGTCAGTTCGCGAGGCGGGCGGTAGGCATGCGTGAACACCACGCTGAACATGTGCACGAACACCATGAAGATCAGCAGGTTCGCGCTCCAACTGTGGATAGAGCGGATGAGCCAGCCAAACTCCACGCGCGTCATGATGAAGCGCACGCTCTCAAACGCTTCCGCCACCGTGGGCCGGTAGTAGAGCATGAGCAGGATGCCCGTGATCACTTGGACCATCACCAGAAACAGCGAGATGCCGCCAAAGTAATACCAGTGCATCGAAGAGTGCACGGGGACGCGTTTGTGCTCCGCCAGTTCGCGGATTGCCTGCAGCCCGAGCCTCTCTTCCAGCCAGCCGGTCTTGAGCGCGCGATTCGTTTCGGCCACGTGTCTCTCCATCAGCCCCTGCGCGAGATGATGACTTCATCCGCGCGAATGCGCACCGCATATTCTTCGAGCGGTTTCGGCGGTGGTCCCGACACCACGCGCCCGTTCAGATCGTAGATCCCGTTGTGGCAGGCGCACCAGATTTGCGATGTCGAATCCTGGTATTGCACCGTGCAGTTCAAGTGGCTGCACACCGCCGAAAACGCTTTCCATTCGCTGTCGTTGACGTGAACCAGAAGCGCGGGCTTGTTGCCGAACTTCACGATCTTGCCGGAGTTGGCCTTCAAATCGCCGACCTTGCCGGCCAGGACTTCGTCGACGGCCGCTTCCGCGATATTGGGGGGATTGAGAAAGCGCACGATGGGGTAGAAAAAAGAAACCAGTGAGGCGGCAACGCCTCCGCTCAAGATCCACGAAACGGCCGATCTGCGCGCCACCGGCGCCGGTTGTTCGCGGTTCGGGCAATCCTTGCAGTTATGTTCCGTGCATTGACCGTCTGCTCCCATCGCTTCCCTTTCTGCGTTTCAGAAGGGCAAGTTGGACCCCAATTGATCCGTGTTGCCCGTGACCAAGGCAGGATGCGGAAAAGAAAAGGCTTAGGCTGTGTCGTAAACAAATGGCCATGGAGCCCGCGGCGTCCGAGAATCGGCCAGTGTAGGATTATCGGACGCCTGCGGACGTGCGCGATGGTACTATTGAAAATCCGTTTGGGAGGATGAGCATGGAACGGCGCGAATGGTTTCAATTGATGGCGGCGCTGGCCGCAGCTCCGGAGATTCCGGCGCAACAGAATCCCGCCGCGCAGCCGCAGCGGATCAGCAAAGAGACGCTTACCGGCGCATTGAAAACCATGGGGCTGGAATTCAGCGAGGAACATCTGGCGCTGATGTTGCCCCGCGTCAACCGCGGCCTGGGCTCACTGGAAGCGCTGCGCAAGATCGACATTCCGCTCGACACGGAACCTGCCATCACGTATTCGACGCGCCTTCCGGGTCAGTCGTGGCCCAGGACCGCTCGTTTCCAACCCACGCGGTCCGTTGCCCGCCGCGATTGGAAGAACGTCGAGGATCTGGCATTCTGGCCCGTGACCGAACTCGCCCCGTTGGTCAAAGCGAAACGAATCACCTCCGCCGCTCTTACCAAAATGTACCTGGAGCGTTTAAAACAATTCAGCCCTAAATTGAATTGCGTCATCACGCTGACCGAAGAGCTCGCATTGGAGCAAGCCGCTCGCGCCGACGCGGAAATCCGCCGCGGGCGCTACAAAGGGCCCTTGCACGGCATTCCCTACGGCGTGAAAGATCTGTTCGCCACCAAAGGCATTCCCACCACGTGGGGCGCGGAGCCGTATCAGAAACAGGTTTTCGATTACAACTGCACGGTAGTCGAGCGGCTGGAAAAAGCGGGCGGCGTATTGTTAGCCAAGCTCTCCATGGGCGCGCTCGCCATGGGCGGACTGTGGTTCGGCGGAATGACAAAAACTCCGTGGAACATCGAGCAGACCTCCAGCGGATCTTCGGCGGGATCGGCATCGGCAACGGCAGCGGGCTGCGTCGGATTTTCCATCGGCACGGAAACGCTGGGCTCGATTGTGACGCCCTCTACTCGCTGCGGTGTCGTCGGGCTGCGCCCCACCTATGGCCGCGTGAGCCGCTTCGGTGCGATGGCATTGAGCTGGACCATGGATAAGATTGGCCCCATCTGCCGCGGCGTGGAAGATTGCGCGCTGGTACTGCGGGCCATCTACGGTCCCGACGGACGCGACGGCACCGTACCCGACGCGCCGTTGGGGTGGGAGCCGCGCAAGCCGCTGGCTAACCTTCGCGTGGGCATTCTGCAAAAAGATTTCGACAGCGTGCGCGACGACGACAAAAAAGTCTACGAGCAAACGCTGGAAGACTTGCGCAAAACCGGCGCGACACTGAAGAGCGTGGAACTCCCGCAGGTGGAGACGGGCGCGCTGCTGGTGATTCTCAACGCCGAAGCCGGCGCGGCATTCGACGATCTCACGCGCGACGGCGGCGTGAATCAACTCAAGGATCAAGCCGCGAACGCGTGGCCGAACTCGTTCCGCACGTCTCGCCTCATTCCCGCCGTGGAGTACATCCGCGCGCAACGCGCGCGCACGCTGCTGTTGCGCAAGATGGAAGAGTTCCTCAAAGATTGGGATGTGCTGGTCTCGCCAACCTCTTCGGGGCCCATCCTCACCATCACCAACCTTACGGGCCATCCGCAGGTGGTTGTTCCGTGCGGATTCACGGGCGGCATGCCGCGCGGGCTCTTGTTTACTTCGCGGCTGTGCCAGGAAGGCGATGCCATGAGGGTCGCCCTCGCTTACGAGCAGGCAACGAAATGGCACACGATGAGGCCGCCGCTGCAATGAACCGTCGTCGTTGGCTGCAGACCGCGATAGGAGCGGCAGGCTTTGGTTGCCGCAGCGAGGCGCGCGCGAACATCCTCTTCCTTCTCGCCGACGATCTGTCATGGGCGCATTGCGGCGCATACGGTTCGAAAATGGCGCGCACGCCGAACTTCGATCGTCTGGCCAAGGAAGGAGTGCTGTTTCGACATTCCTTTTGTTCCAGCCCGTCGTGCACGCCATCGCGCACATCCATTTTGTCGGGGCGTTATCAATGGCAATCGGGAGAGGCCGGCGTGCTGTATGGAGCCATTCCTCCGGACCTGCCGTTAGTGACGCACCTCTTGCACGATGCGGGCTATCACGTTGGATTCACCGGCAAAGGCTGGGCGCCCGGAGATTGGAAAGCCGCGGGGTTGCAGCGGCATCCGCTGGTGAAGGAGTACAACTCTAAGCTGCTTGCAAATTCCCCTTCGCCCGGCGTGTTTAACGGCGATTACGCATCCAACTTCGCGGCGTTTCTGGAAGAGCGTCCGGCCGGCGCGCCGTTCTTCTTTTGGCTGGGCAGTAAGGAGCCCCATCGCGGGTATGAACGCGGCTACGGATTGCGTAAAGGCAAGCGGCTGCAAGACGCGGAGGTGCCCGAATTCCTTCCCGATGCCGAAGAAGTGCGCGGCGATCTGCTGGACTACGCGGCAGAGGTGGAGTGGTTCGATGAACAGATCGGCGCGGCGCTGGAAGTGCTTAAGCGCAGCGGCGAGTTGGAAAGAACGCTTATTGTCGCTACCAGCGACAATGGATTGCCCTTTCCGCGCGCGAAGGGAAATCTCTACGATTGGGGCGTGCGCATGCCGCTTGCCATTCGCTGGGGCGCGGGCATCCGCGCATCAGGGCGCGTTGTCGAAGAGTTCTGCAGTCACACCGATTTCGCGCCGACATTTCTGGAAGCCGCGCGCCTTCCGGTTCCCTCTTCCATGAGCGGACGCAGTCTGTTGCCTCTTCTGGACGGCGCAGCCGATGCCTCGCGTGATTGCGCTTTCACAAGCCTGGAACGCCACGTCATGGCGAGGCCGGAGGGAGCAACGTATCCGATGCGCGCGATCCGCACGAAGGAGTTTCTCTACATCCGCAACTACGCGCCGGACCGCTGGCCCGCCGGCGGCGATTTCGTCTCATCGAATAAGACCGCCGAAGGCGACGTCGATGAAGGTCCCACGAAAACATACGTCATGGCTCATCGCGGCAGACATGCGCAGCTCTCGTTCGGCAAACGCCCCGCCGAGGAACTATACGAAATCAACAAGGACCCGGCGCAGATTCACAACGTCGCCGGTGAGCCGCTTTTCGCAAAGGAAAAAGCCAAACTCGCCGCCAGATTGGAAGACATGCTGCGCAAAACAGGAGATCCTCGCATGGAAGGAAAAGATCCCTGGCAGTCCTACGTTTACCGCCAGACGGATGGCTTCGGCGCATCGTTCAACAGAAGCCTCAGCGAAGCCGCCCGGCGCGCCGCCGTCGAGCGTGCGACGCACAAACCGGAGTAGCTACTGCTTGCGCACTCCCACCACGGTGAATCCGCCGTCATTCGCCGCGGTTCCGGTAGCGCTCACCATCAGCGCGTACCGCTGTCCCGCTGTAACATTGACCACCTGGCCGCCGAAGACCCACGCGCTCGTGTTTCGCACAACGTTGAAACAGGCTAACTCCGCGCCGGGAGTGGTGCCATTCAACGGAAAGAGGGAAGCGACGAAACCGGAATTCCCAAAGGCATCGTAGCGCTGTGCCTGCACCATCACTTCCATCGCCCCGGACTCCTGCGGCGTAATGATCCACCACGCGGTTTTCTGGCCGCGGGCCTGCGTGCAACTTTGCTGCGGATCTCCGGCATTCGCGGTGAAGGTGCGAGTATCGACCACGCCCACGTAAGGCAGCGAAGCTATCGCAGCGGCACCCGCCATCTCATCGTTGGCGCGAACGGCCACGGCCGCGCCTTGCATCACGGAGAAAGAGCGGTCCTGAATTTCGATGCCGGCTCGACGCCGTGCCGTCGCCGTGCTCAGTGGAACCGTATAAGTTAGTTTTCCCGAACCGGTTCCGCTTGCAGGCGAACCGATGTCGACGAAAGTTCCCACCGGCAGCGCGCTCCAACGGCAGCCGTCCGATGTTCTCACGTTGAGTGAGAAGGTTCCGCCAAACGCCGGTGGATCCTCCGGATCGTCGATCTCGTACGCGCAGGGCGTGCCTGTGTTCGGGAGATCCGTGCGCCACGCTCCGCGGCCAAAAGTAAATGCGTACAGCCGCGTGACGCCGGTGTCCCGATTGAGAATCAACGTCTCCGTCACCACATTGGCGAAGGGACCGGCATCGCGCATCCAATTCGCGCCGCCATCGGTGGAAACGAATACTCCGATGTCCGTGCCGATGTAGAGCTGCCGTCCGTCCACCGGATCGGCCACGATGCACAGCACGGGAATGTCGGGAATTCCGTTTTCGCCGCTACCGTCGATGCCTTGCCACGTTGCGCCGCCGTCGGTGGAGCGATAGACGTGCGACTGATTCGCCGCCGCGTTGAACTGGCTATAGGTGGCGTAAACAATGTCGGCGTTCGTGGGGTCGAAGGCGAGGCCGGAAAGAAATCCGGCGCGCGGCCGGCTGGATTCCCAAACGGTGGCATCGTCACTCTCGCGCGCGGCGCGGCTGCGGTAAACGTAGCCCTGCGAAGTTCCAAACAGCACGCGATTCGGGTCCGCCGCGGAAACCGCCACAAAGCTCACGCTTCCTTGCGCCGTAGGGTTCACAATGCTGGCCGCGGTCCAGGAAACTGCGCCATTGATGCTCGTCCAAAAACGGTAGCCGCCCGTCCACAGCCGCTGCGGATTGGCGGGGTCCATTGCCACTGGAGTCACGAATGCCAGGCCCGCGTCGCTTACTCCGCTGGTGCCGGAAGTGAAAGTCCTTCCCCCGTTGGTGGAGCGACGGAATCCAAAGCCTTGCGTCGATAGATAAAGATTGTTGGGATTGATTGGATCCAGGAGAACGGCCATTCCGTCCCCGCCGTTGAGCTTCGTCCACACGCCCTTGCCGCCTTCGGTTCCGCGAAATGTCCCGTTGTCCTGCGCTCCGCCGAAATACGAAAAGCCCCCGGGATATACCGCACCTGTATAGAACTGAATTGTGGTGTAGCCGTTGTGCAAGGGTTGCCAAGCCACTTCGTTGCGGTAGGGAAAACATCCGCCGTTCAAACCGGTGGCGAGCGCCGCGCGGGAATTCTTCGTGCGATAAATGCCGCCGTCGCTGGCCACGTAGAGCGTTTGATTGCCGGAACCGTCGAAGCCCGGATGATAAACCAGGTTGAGTACGTCGGCATGCGCGCCTTGCGGCCCGTCGGCCGCTTGCCAGAACGACGCAATGCCCCAATTCGCGCCGCCGTCGTCGCTGCGATAAATATCGATCCCCGCGACGTAGACGCGGTCCGGATCTTGCGGGTCGATGGCGATGGCGTTGTGAATCCACCCCTGACTGCCGAAACTGGGACTCCCCGGCAAGCAAACGCCCACAAAGGCGCTGGCATTCGAACTGAGCAACGCCTTGTTGATCACCACGGGATCCTGATTCGTCACGCGCGCGTCCCACGTGCCCGCGTCGCCGTTGGCGGTGGAGCGGAACACGGCGAGCAGACCGTTGCGCCATTCGGGCTTGTCGGTTTCAAAGCTCGCGCTCAACGCGTAAATGATGCTGGGATTCGACGGTGCAATCGCCAGCGTCGTATTCGCCATGCCCGCTGGCTTGTGAACCTGCTCCCATGTGTTGCCGGCGGCGGCATCCTTTATTCTGTAGATGGCCGGGTTTTCAGCGGGAGACGTTCCGCATGCGGCGAAGAGATAATCGGTATCCACGTCGGTGCGCATCACCATCGCCTGACAGCCGGTGGTGCTGGTGGCAGGCCGCAAGGATACGGTCCAACTCTGTCCGCCGTCGACGCTCTTCCAGACGCCGGACCATGTGGCGGCGTACATACGATCCGGATTGTTGCGGCTGACGTGAATGCGGTTCACGTAGCGGAATTGAACAGGATCGGGATTTCCCCACTTGTTCCACGTCGCGCCGCCATCGGTGGATTTGTAGATTCCCGCGCCGCGCACGGCGGACCCGTAAACGTTGGTTCCGGAAATCGTGCTGAACCAGAATCCGGTGCCCGCAAAAAGGGTTTCCGGATCGTTGGGATGAAACGCCATCGCGCCGATTCCTAAGGAGGGCATGAGGTCCGCCAGCGCAGCCCAATTCTGACCGCCATCTGTCGTCTTGAAGATGCCGCCCGTCGTCGAGCCGGCATACATGATGTCGTGGTTGTTGGGATGGATGATGAGAACTTTGGTCCGCCCGCCTTGATTGCTCGGGCCTAGCGAGGCCCAACCACCCAGGTCCGCCGCTGCGGCCCGAGCTTCGGTTTTCGTAAGCCGCCGGTTGTGCGCGAAAGAGAACACCGGCATGCGCGCGGCGTGCTCCCGAGCGATTTCGTATTTCTCCAGCGGCAGGTCCTGTCCGCCGGTGCGGCGTTCATAGAAATATCTCTGAGCGTGGTCCGCGGCCTCCGCTGTGGGCATTGGTTTCGGCGATGTCTGCACCATCGCCGGAGTGAGGTACGCATGTTTGCCACAGGAGACGGCAAGCAGCGACGTAATAATTCCGAATCCTAAGAGAGCCGTCCTCATTACTTCATGTAACCCAAAGCGGCGAGGAATCGAACCATTTTCGCCGACGTGTCCTGATACATTTTTCCATCGCCGCGTTCGTAGTTGAAAAAGCCATGCGCCTGACCTTCGTAGCCCACCAGCTCACAGCGGTTCCCCGACTCCTTCATCTTCGCGCAAAACGCCTCCGACTTCGCGTAGGGAACCGTCGTGTCGGCTTTCCCATGAAAGACAATCGCCGGGGGCGCGGATTTGGCTACCTGGTGCCAGGGGGAGAGTTTCTCCGGAGCGATGCCGGTGCGCTGCGAATAACGATCTTCGGCGTCCTTCGGTTCTCCGGGGAGATTGCCCAATACCAGCGCGGGGTTGAACAGCACCATGGCATTCGGCCGCGAACTGATTTTCCCGTTTTCCGATGCTTCGTCGAGACCGGCGATGACTCCCGTCGCCGCCGCAAGATGGCCGCCCGCCGAGCCGCCGCCCGCGGCGATGCGATCCGGGTCAATGCCAAGCCGCGCGGCATTCGCCCGCACGTAGCGAATGGCCGACTTGGCGTCGCGCACGCAATCCACAACCTTCACCTGGTGTCTGCTCGCAACACGGTAGTCCGCAGTGATGGCCACCATTCCCTTCGCCGCAAGCACACGGCTGTGCTGTTCGAATTGTTTGGGATTGCCGTTGGTCCAGCCGCCGCCGAAGAAAAATACGATGGCAGCGCGCTTGTCCGCCGCCGTATGGCCTTTCGGTTCGAAGATGTACAACTTCATCTTCACGTCGCCAATGGTTTTGTAAACTTCCTCGCGAGCGCCGTCGAAGTGCGGCGGGTAAGGCGTTTGTTGGGCTGCGGCATGCGCGGCCAGCAAAGCGAAAAGAGAGAATACGGTGCGCATCATGGTTTCCAGATTATAACTGTTGTGTGGGGCCGGTCTCCAGACCGGCGGCGGGATCTCCAGATCCCGCAACGAGGCGATCTGAAGATCGCCTCGCAGGTCTGGAGTACAGGGTCACGTCCGCACGCGCATCATGAAGTAGATGCCGGCCAGCGAAAACACGACGTCCGGGCTCCACGCCGCCATCTCCGCGGGCAGCTGCCCGACGTTGCCCATCTGCTCGAACAACTGGCCCAGCGCCCAATAGCAGATGGCGATGGCCAGGCTGATGCCCACCGGCGCGGTGGCGCCGCGGTTGCCGGAGAAAAACGCGAAGGGGAGCGAGATGATCGCCATAATGGCCGCAAACAGCGGCACGGCGAATTTCTTGTGATACTGCACCTCAAAGCGTACGGTGTCGAAGCCGCTCTGCCGCAGCTCGCGGATATAATCGCGCAGCTGATGAAAGTTCATCTGCGTGTACTGCTTCACTTCCTTGAGAAACCACGAGGGCGGCTCGGTGAGTTCTTCGAACGTGGCGGTCTTGCCTTCGAAATTCTGAAACTGCGTGACGCTGATGCCGTTGAAATCGCGCATCCAACCGTTTTGGAAAACCCAGCGTTGCAGTGTCGGTTCCCAGCGCGCGCGCTCGGCGGCAATGTGGCGCTTCATGCGGAAGCTCCGCGCATCCAGTTCGTAGACGCTCACGCCGATCATCACGTTTTCCGCCGGGTCCATGTGTTTGTAGTAGTAGATCCACGGGCCCTGCCCGAGAATCCACTTGCGGTCCGGCCGGTAATACGTCTGCACGGGGCGGCCTTTGATCTCGTTGCGAATGGCATCCTGCACCAGGTTCGCCTCGGGGACAATGGAGTAGTCGAAGGCGAACAGAAGCCCGCTGATCACCAGACTCGCCAGCAGCACCGGCACGGTTAGGCGGTAGACGCTGATGCCGCACGCCTTCATAGCCGTGATTTCATTGCTCCGCGCCAGCAGGCCAAACGTCACCAGCACGGCCACCAGCACGCTCAGCGGCGCGGCATCGTAGAGCAGGCGCGGCGTCAGAAACAGGTGATAAGCCGCCACACGCGCCATGGGGATTTTGTTTTTTACAATATCGCCCAGCAATTCGAAAAACGTGAACACGTGCGTCATGCCGACAAAGGCCAGCGTCAGCACGATCCAGTAATAAAGGAACGACGACAGAACATAAGTGTCGATGATCTGCGGCAGCAGCGGCAGACGCCGCACGCCCTCCTCGCCGTTGCGGAACGGCGCACTGCCGCGCAGGCGTTTCCACAATCGCTGAAACAGATCTTTCGTCCACTGGCTCCAATCCACATCGTCCGGCTTTTCCAGTCTCACGATGAGAACCAGGGAAAGCGCCGCGAACACCATGTTCGGCATCCATACGGCCATCCCCGGCGGCAGCGTTTTCTGCCGCGCCAGCCCGATCATGCCAATCAGTCCCATGAAGTAGAAAAAGCCCAGCGCCACCGTGAGCACGAAGGCCGACGACTTGCCTCCTTTGCGCGACGAAACGCCCAGCGGCACGGCGAGCATGGCCAGCACCAGACAGGCCACGGGCAGCGCCAGGCGGCGATGAAAGTCGATGGCGGCTTCAATGTTGCCCTCCATCTGTTTGCGCAGCGGCTCCATATCCAGCTGGCTGAAGCCCGACGGCTTCAATTCATTGCGCTTGGGCGCGTCCAGCGCCTGCTCGCCTTTGGGAAACGAGGTGCTGAAATATTCGGCGATGTCCTTGCCTACCTCGAAACTGCTCCCGTTCCGCATGGCCAGCTGAATGCGATTGTTGGCGGCATCGGGCGAGGCGAGCGTCTCCGAGGAAATGGTGATGCGCGGAGCATCGCCGCGTTCTCCCGCCCCTTTGCGTTCGGCGGGCGGCGAAAGATCGGCCATGAATACCTGCGACCAGCGGACCGTAGGCCCAGGCGGTCCCACTTCGCGCACATAAAGAATCCGATTGGGAAACTGCTCTTCGAAGATGCGCGGCTGAATCTCAGCGGTCACCTGCGCGGCGACCATGCGATTGAGAATGACAAACGTCTCTCGCGTCGCCCAGGGATTCAAAATGCATGTGGTGTACGCCGTGAGTCCGGCGCCAATCAAGGCAAACAAACCCACCGGGATGAGAAGCCGGCGGCTGGGAGATCCGCACGCGCGCATGGCGATGATTTCCGCATCAGCCGACATGCGCCCCATGGCGACAAGCACGCCCACCAATACGCCCACGGGAATGGTGAAGGTCAACACTTGCGGCAGTATCAATGCGAACAGCGTGCCGATCAGTTCCGGCGTAGCCGTGCTGGTGACCAGCTGTTCAAATAGCTTGCCCAGTCTCTGTAAGAACAGCACGAAGGTAAACAGCACGGAGCCGAGTAGCGCACCCGCTGCTACTTCGCGAAAAACTTTGCGGCCCAGGATACCCATCGCGCTCTCAAGCTACTGTGTGAGAGACGGCGGCGGAACCAGCGGTGGTTTCGGCAATTCGCCGGGAATCTTTTCCAATTCCAGATCGTCGAACAGCAGCGAGGGCGCGATCACGGAGACGCCCGCCACATAGCCGCCGGCTTCCAGGTGTGCAAAGGGCGCGCGGTTTTCCAAGTACTGAAACACGATCGCTTCATCCGATGCCGCCGCCATATCCTTGAGCGAACGCGCATTGACGCCGCGGAAACGCACGCCGCGAATCAATTCCTCTTTGCCGTCGGGAGTCACCTTATACGCCAGAAGCGGACGCGCGATGGCGCGGCCCTGCGAGCCGCCCGCAATGCGCCGGATCTCGTCACCACTGGCGGTAGACGGGAAGTCGATCTTGCGCACGATAATGCCAAATGGTTTCCCGCGCTGCTGGATCATCTCCAGGAAACGTTTCTTGAGATCGACCGCGGACACCGGCTGGCTGCTGCGAAAGAACAGATTGCCGCCGGTAGCGGTGTTGTTCCCCAAACCTCCCGGCAGTCGCGCGTGGCCGTTGGAAATCTCCGCGCCCGGCAAGGGTTGCCGCGTCGTGTAGTAAGTTTTCAGTACGCCCTTTTCCACCAGCGGCAGCGGCTTCGGCGGAACGCCATCGGCATCGGCAACATAAAACCCCATCAGCGGCGCGCCGCGCCATTCCTTCTGCGTAGGGTCGTCTACCGCATCCGCCCATTCGGGCAGAATGCGCGAACCGATGCGCCCTTCCAACTCGCCCGCCGGCAGATTGATGGGCCGGTCCGGATCGGAGATCGGACGCCGGTTGACGGTGAGGTTGCGGCACAACAGTTCGGCGATCAGCTGCGGTCCCGCCGCGCCTTCAAATAACATCGGTCCGGAGTAGGAATCCAGAGAAGGAGCTTTCGTCAATGCCGTGACATTCTGCGCCACGCGCACGGCGGCCGCGTTCATGATCGCCTCCGCGGGCAGCCCGGACGCCTCGGGCGAGACGAAATAATCGTGATCGCGCACGGCCATGCCGTCGGGCGTAATGGCGGAGGCGCGGATGCGCACGCTGGCCAGATTATCGGGATAGCGCAGTTGCGTGCCTTCGGAATTCAGCAGATACGTTGTCGTGAGCGACGTGCTGGCGGTTACTTCCGAAGCGAGGATGTCCGGGTAAGCGGAAAATACCGATGAGAGTGCTTTGACGCGCGCGCGCCACAGCGCTTCTTCGATCGGCTTCTGCGTGAACGCGGGCAGGTGCGTGAGTGGAGACGCGGCGCTGAAATCAGGGAGTTGCTCGGAAAGATTGACGTTGCGCAGGGACGCCTTCTTGCGCGCCAATGCTTCGAGAGCCTGCTTGTAAGTGCGGTCGGTAGCCAGCCACCATCCCAGACGCAGCGCATCGTAGTTGTCGTCGAGAGCGAACTGCGAAGAATCGTAGCGCGCGCCGCGATAGCCTTCGCTGAAGATGTGATTCGTGTTGTCCAGCTTCGCATCGCCCACGCGGATGCGCACGCGCGGCTGCCGCACGCGCAGATTGCTCTCGTTGAGCACGCCGCCGTAGGTGGCGCTGACATTGTAGAGAACCGCGTCGTCCAGCGAATACTCAATGAAATAGGGCGCCATGCGCGCAACATTCAAAGTGCGGCTGCGATCGAGTTCGTCTTTCATCGAACGTAGAATCGGATCCTGCGCGGGAGGCGTTTGCGCGGCGGCGATGAGGGTAAGTGCGAGCAGGAGTGTCATTTAGTTTGTACCTCCGGTCGCTGCCGTAGGCCGTGGAAGCGCCGGCGGCGCGTCCATGCCCGCGGGCTTTCGCTGCACTTCAATCTCGGTGACCAATAATGCGGGCGATGCCGCCGACACGGGCACGCTTCCCGATTCCGCGCCGCAGATGCCATTGAAAACTTCCGGCGTATCGGAGGTCGCGATGATCTTCGCGAAGCTTGCCAGCGGCGTTCCCACAATGCTCACGCCGCGTACCAATTCATCGGGGCGGCCATCGGCGTAAATTCGGTAGACCACCAGTGGCTGCACGCTGAAGGCCTGCAATCCTTGACGGCCCGTGGTCGTGAAGCCGCCGGTCACTTGCTCGAAATACAAACCGTACGGCTTGTCTTGTCTTTTGACTTCCTCCAACAACATCGCGCGCAGCTTTTCTTTGGAAACGGCCTGCTTCGATTCCACCAGTAGATTCGATTGCCGCGCCACCACTTCCGCTCCCGGCTGACGGCGTCCGTGGCCATTCGATTTGGCGAAGCCTCTGATGGGAGAGCGCGACATGAGAAACGTTTTGAGAATCCCGTTCTCCACCAGTTTCACGGGGCGCGCCTTCACGCCTTCGTCGTCGTACAGGTACCAGCCGTTGAGATCGGTCTTGCCCAAGGTTTTGCGTGTTGGGTCGAAGGTGACGGAAAGGAACTCCGGCAGCACCGGCTTGTCCACGCTCTTCGTAAAGGTCTGGCCTTCGTTTTCGTCCTTCTGGCGATGACCCTCCACGCGGTGTCCAAAGATTTCGTGAAAGAAAACGCCGGCGGAACTGCCGGATAAGATTGCGGGACCGACGAAGGGAGCCACCAGCGGGGCTTTCAACTGATCCGTCACATGACGTGCCACCTTTTGAACCGCCGCCAGGACAGCGTCGTCCTTGGGCAAACGATCCGCCGATTCGGCCTCGAAACTTTCCATCGCCGGAATGTCCATCCCATCGCCGGCCTTGCCGCGCGCGGAAATAATGATGCGCGCAAACCCGCGTCCGTGCTGGATCTTGCTGCCTTCCGAGTTCACCAGGTAGCGCGTGTCGCGCATCACCTGCAGCGTGACGGCGCACGCCAGCACGCCGGGATATTTTGCGAATTCAGCCGACCATTTTCGTAATTTCGGCAGCCATTCCTTATTGGAAAACTGCAGGGGCACGGCGGGCTCGAAATGCGTGGACGCGCCTTCCATGGAAAAATCGTCGGAGGTGTCCTCTTCGGCAGCCTTCACTTCGGTGTTGGTTTTGAGGCGGATCAAACGCTGTGTGGCCAGGCGATAGATGCGGTCCGTTTCCAGCCAGCGGAGAAATTGCGGTTCAGCTCTTCCTGCAGAACATCCAGGAGGCGAGACTGTCCGAATGCCGGCGAACAAAGGAGAAAGACCAAAGTTGCCGGCATCAGGCGGCCGAAGGGGTGGGTCACGCCCTCAGCATAACACGCGTTATGGCGCGGCCAGGATTCCTTTTTCCTTCATGCCGCTGAGCGCCAGACCATATCGCCCACGAACCCCTGTCTTTTCAAAGATGTGCTTGAGGTGGATTTTCACCGTGCCCTGGCGGATATCCAAATGGTGGGCGATTTCCCGGTTTTTGAGACCTTGTTCCACCAGTTCCATCACCTGCGTCTCGCGCGGAGTGAGTTCGGCGCGATAAGAACGCTCCGACCGCGCCACTTCGCGGAACAGGCTGTCTTCCATCCAACTCCCCCCAGCCGCCACGGCGCGGAGACAGGAGAGGACTGTCTCCGCCGATGCCGTCTTGCGCAGGATGCCTTTGGCCCCCACCTGCAGGAACCCCAACGCTTCCGCCTCGGTCAGCGAAAGACCCCACACAATCACCGACGCATGGCCTTCGATACGGTGCCGGGCAACCCATTCCAGCACCACCCGCAGGCCGAACGACTTGTCGAGAATCAGAATGCGCGCCCCGCTGGAGCCCAGCAAAGCGTCCACCTGATTGAGGTCATCCACCCGCCCCGCGAAGGGAAACCCGCCTTGCTGCAGGATCTGCTCCAATCCCATTGCCGTCAACGGCTGCGTCTCGCATATTGCTACTGGAATCTGTTCGCTCATCGTGTTGTTTATGCCTTCCTTAGAATGCTTATCGGAAAACTCCCTCACAGTGTTAGTTCCGTTTCGAGGTCTACACTCTCATGTTTTTCCTCAAACAGCCGATTCACGGCATAGGAAGATTCACCAAGGAAGATGCCCAGACCGGAGATCACCGCGATTGCGAGTAAGTGGAAGGCCGCTCTCATCTCCCCTAACCGCATGATTTCAAGTGAGATCATGCAATTCTTCGCGCTTGGATTGCCTACCACCCCGGTGCTCGAAATACAATCCTACCCGGGTAAGCAAGCCTTGCCGGAACTCGGGGGCGAACAAGGGGCAAACATCTGCTTCCTGGATATGATCACCGATGAGGCCGCCGCACTCGCCCTCATTCCCGACATCATCGCCGCGCAACCTCTTATGAAGGTTGTCGTCCTGCTCCCTCCCGATTATCCTGACGGCATCCTCAAAGCCGTGCGGCAAGGGGCGGTGGAATTCCTGGTGCGCCCGTTTGATCCCGACGCCTTTGATCATGTTGTGGAACGGATTGCCAATCTCCAAAGAAGTGAGAGGGCCAACTCCAGCGCCAAGATTATTTCCGTCGTTCCCGTAAAAGGCGCCTGTGGCAGTACCACCATTGCCTCCAACCTTGCGCGGCATTTTAAACGCGCCGGTTTCGAAAAAATCCTTCTTGCCGATCTCGATCCTCTCACCGGAACGCTCTCGTTCCTCCTAAAGTTGAAGTCCAACTACAGCTTCACGGATGTGCTGTCCAGATCGAGTGGGCTCGATGCCGGAATGTGGCGCAACATCGTTACCAACAACAACGGCATTGATGTTTTGCTTTCCCCGGAACTGGCCAGCCAAGCCCTGCAGGAGTTGAAGGACGCCTCGCTCATTCTGGAATTCGCCCGCGCCGAATATCAGATCGTCATCTTCGACCTGGGCAACGTATACGGAGCCTGGAACCTCAGTCTTACTCGCAATAGCGACCAGGTGCTTCTGGTTACAACGAACGAGCTTCCTTCGCTGCAAGCCGCGCAACGCGCGGCGGACTATCTGGAATCGAATCACATCGCCGCCTCCAAGATCCGCCTCGTGGTCAATCGTTATAGTAAGGATCACGGCGTGAGCCGCGAAGTCATCGAAAGCGCCCTGCGCCCCGAGATTTTCCACGTCCTGCCTTCGGACTATGAAGGAATCCAGAAGGCGTTGATGGAGGGAAAGGCTTCTTCTCCCAGCACCGCGTTTGGAAAGGCCGTCACTCAGTTGGGAGATCTTCTGGTGCCGCGTCCCAAATCCGTGGCCGGCGCGCCGCAGCGGACTTCGGCCATTTCCACGCTGCTCTCGATGTTCTCCAAGCCCACCGTCAAACACGCCGGCAACGCGTAGCCGCGGTTTACGTATCTTCGCGCGCGCAAACCTTGGCTTCAGTGCTCTGAACCTGCTCAGCGTACAGCGCATGCTCACGGACGCGCGCGTAGCGTGAAGCGCAGCATGAATTCTCAAAACCGCGCGTCCTGCCGCTCAGGGTGAATCAGACGCCGACCTCTTGAAGCGAACCGGCCGCCAAGGCTCGACGGGTCAAAGTCCGCAGTTCGTCCACGGAATCGATTCCTGCCACGCGGCTGGTCACCGGCTCATCCGGCGGACCGAAGCGGGATGCCAAAACGTCCAGCAAAACCGCGCGTAATGCACCAAGCACTTCCTGCCTGCCTTCCACGCGGCCTTCTACGCGGCCTTCCACGCGGCCTTCCTGCAGGCCTTCCACGCGACCCTTTTCGATCCCTTTG
>JACPVQ010000009.1 GCA_016191645.1 Candidatus Solibacter usitatus | reverse complement strand
AATCAAAAATCTGAAAATATTAACTCCTCACTTCTTCTTTTTTTTAAACTTTTTTGTTTTGTTTCTTTTCTTTTTTTTTACAATTTTTTTTGTTCGTTGAACGCGCGCGAGGGCGTCCTAAAGCTTCGTCTTATGCGCGCCGCCTGCTCTATCGGGACCCCGCTCTCGGCGTGACCGCCGTCGTGATGACGTGGGGCGCGGGCCAATCGACGCCAGTGCATGATCACGCCGGCATCTGGTGCGTGGAAGGCGTCGTGCTCGGCCGCATGGATGTCATTCAATATGAGTTGCAGGAGGAGGAGGCGGAGCGTGTCCGCTTCACGCGGCGCGATTGCGTGCATGCAACCGTCGGCCAGGCGGGCTGCCTCATCCCGCCGTTTGAACACCACGTGCTTGCGAACGTTTCCGGCCAGACTTCCATCACGCTGCATATCTACGGCGGCGAGATGTCCACCTGCAATATCTACTTGCCTCTCGAAGGTGACTGGTATCAACGGCAATCGCGAGGATTGCACTACGACGAGTAAGTAAGATGACACGCCGCGCCTGGTTGTGTTCGCTTAGCTCGCTTGTCCTTCCCGCACAAACTACACTCACCGAAGAGCAGCGTTCGCAGTTTTTGGAACAGCCTTTTGAAAAGGATTTCGGCAGCACGACTGAGGAAATAGTTGGAGTCTTAGGCCAGCCTTTGGAACGCAAAACCGCTCCTCGCAAAAACCTGCACATGCCCGGACAACTGGATGAGATTATTACGTTGATCTATCCGGGACTGGAGTTCGCGGTGTATCGCACCAGGCCCGCCGATGGCTCAAGCATGGAACTGCATTTGCGAACGGCTCTTCTGGACAACCGCTTCAAAGTGAAGTTCGGCCTCGGCATCGGAGCGAGTCTGGACACGGTGCGCCGTCGATTGGGAAAACCCGCACAGGAACAGCCGGGATTGCTGATCTACGAGGCGAACGATTTTCAGAGTGTGGCGTTCACGCACAGGAACGGTCTTGTTA
Organism: Candidatus Solibacter usitatus; assembly: GCA_016191645.1. Classification (GTDB taxonomy): domain Bacteria; phylum Acidobacteriota; class Terriglobia; order Bryobacterales; family Bryobacteraceae; genus CADEFT01. The sequence continues at coordinate 57,553 of JACPVQ010000009.1, read as the reverse complement.
GTAGAGTGGAACGGCGCACGACGCCCGACTAGACACGGTGGAGCTATCCGCACCACGCTGGTGCAGGTTGTTATGATTCCGGCATGGCAACTCGACGCAAAGCGGCTTCCACACGATCCGTCAGGCAGAGCGTTACTATCCCAGCTGCTCTGGCTGCGGAGTTGCGCCGTGTTGGGAACCGCTAAACTGATTAGGTGAGCGCCGTTGGAGAGAATCTCATTCGGATTCGTCAGCAAGCCGCCGCAGGTTCGCTGAGAGTGACCGCTCATGCTCAATCGGAAATGGCGGAGGAGGAGATTCTGCTCGACGCGGTCCTCGAGGCGATGAATTCCGGCGAAGTCCTGGAGGATTACCCGCTGCACCGCCGGGGGGCTTGTTGTCTACTTCTTGGAATCACCGGCGAGGGTAGACCCTTACACATTGTGTGTACTACAGGCCAGCCCCTGCTCATTATCATTACTGTCTACGAACCGAAACCGCCTAAATGGGCGACCCCAAAGGAAAGAAGATCCAAGACATGAACTGCTCATTACAAGGATGCCTGGGGCAATACGAAGCGAAGCGAGTGATTCACACGGTGCGCCACCGGGGAAGGGTCGTTGTCATCGATCATGTACCCGCGGATGTGTGCTCCATCTGTGGGGATGTGTTGTTCAAACCGGAAACTGTTCGGGCAATCGAACGACTCCTCGGCGAAGTGCGCCAGCCGGATGCCTCTGTTCCGTTGTACGAATACGCTTGATGCTCTCCTTTATTCGTCAACAAGGGACATAGAACACCATACGTGTAACTAGCGGCCGAGAGCGATGACGTAGTACCGCGCGCGGTCCGTTCCCACATTGCGCCAGCCGTGCTCCTCATTAGAAGCGACATAGGCGATGCCGCCGGGTCCAATGCGCGAGGACTTGCCACTGATGGTCACCTCCAACGTTCCTTCGCGCAATATCACCATCTCATGATGAGCGTGACTGTGTGCCGCATGCGGCATCAATCCCGGCGCGAGTTCCGTCTCGTGCATCTCCAAACCGAAGCCCTTTGCCGATTCGCCATTGAAGACCGCACGGGAACGGTTTTGCCCGTTCTCGCGCACCGGCAACTCTTCGTGCCGCCATGTTTTCGAAGTGAGCTTGGCTACATCCGCCGCCGCGGCGACGCCGGTCAGCAAGGGAAGAAGGAAGGGAAGTTCGCGACGTGAGAGATCCATGAAGCATATGGTATCCGAGTTAGAACCGCAGGCGGACGCCGCCGTTGAACACGCGGCCGTCCAGCGGCGCCCATGCATCTACACTCCAGCGGCCATCCACCGCTCGCGCGGGCCGCAACAGAGAGTCCCAACGCGTCTGGCGGACGTTGGTGATGTTCTCGACATTGATGAACAAACGCAGCCGCCGTACTTTGCGTTCGCCCAGGAAACCAAGAATCACGTATGGCTGCGATGCGCCGCGATAGGGGTTGTGCTCAAGGCTTTGCCGTCCCGTGTAGTAGCACTCGATGCCGATGCGGTGTAATTCCTTCTCCCACATGCCGGTGATTCCAAAAGTGTGCCGTGGAGTAAGAGGCACGTCCCGGCGAACGCCGGAAACAGATTCAAGAGCCTGTACGTAGGTATAACTGGCTGTCGCGGCGAAGGGCGCTTTGCGCAGCGTCGCCAACATCTCCACGCCCGCATTGTCCGTGGGCCGCGGAAGATTGGCGAGTTCGTAGCGAGTGCCGCGTTCCACGGAAACCGGGTTTCGAATGCTCGACCTGAAAACTGTCACGGTTGCAGACAGCGGCCCCATGAAACGCGTAAGGTCCGCCGCAGCACTGCGTCCGCGTTCCGGTTGAAGCGGTTTCGGAATCACCAGCCGCGACAGACCCGCGGCTTCGGTCTCTTCCGTCAACGGCGTTGGCGCATAGAAACCTTGTCCCGCGGAGAGTCGCGCGGTCCATCCCATCCGTCGCAGAAGCGCCGAAAATCGCGGGCTGACGAAAGTTCCATAGCGGGTGTGGAAGTCTGCGCGAGCGCTGGCCGCTATCGATAGCCATGGAGCAATGGCGATGTCGTCCTGAAGAATGATGCCGGGTGTCGTGTATTGGTAGGCGAAACGGCTCACCTCACGCGGCACGTACTTATCGCGCTCCGCTGCGATTCCAGCCACCCACGTGTTGCGGCCCGCGGACCCACGCGCAGTCACCTCGCCAAAAACCAGTTCATGGCGGTCGCGCTCACTCACTTCCCCAAAGACATGTGTGTGTGTTTGCGAAGAGGCGGACGCACGGGCCGTAATCACATAGCGGCCATGCAGCAGAGACTGAAAACTGGCTCCCACATCGTAATGTCTGGTGTCCAATGTTTCCCGATAGGCGGTTCCCGCCGCGGGCAGCACCGCTCCCGGCATGGTGCCGCCGGCGCGATTTTCGTAGGTGACTCCCGCGGTGAGTAAACCGTTGCGCCCTTCCCCTCCGTCCCAATGCAAACGCGGCCGCGCTACTGCGCGTTCGTACGAGGGCAAGTCGGCCCAACCGTCTTTGTCGACGTCGCGAAGTTCCTGCGTATGTCCGCCGCCCAGCAGCGAGGCGCTCCATCGTTTGGAGAAACGGCCCGCTGCAAAGAGCAGGCCATCGGTTGCGCCCAGCGTGGAACGGTTGATGAGGAAGTCGTAAACCGGCTCCTGTTGTGGACGCCTCGATATCAGGTTCACGACGCCGCCCATTGCGCCCGCGCCGTAAAGTGCGGATGAAACGCCCTTGATTACTTCCACCTGCCCAAGATCCATGGGAGGAATCTGCAACAAGCCGAATCCGCTGCCTTGCTGGCCGGACAACGGCAGGCCGTCGCGCAGAAAGTGCGTGTAGCGTCCGCGCATGCCCTGGATGCGAACGCTCGCCGCGCCGAGCGAAGGCGAAGTGGTTTGCGCGCGAAGACCTCCCGTTTCGTTCAGCAGCATCACGATATCCCCAGGGGTCATCAAAGTCTTCTCTGCAATCTCCTCTTCCGTGAGCACCTCTACGCGCAGTGCCGAGTCCTGCAGGCGCTGCCCGCTTCGGGTCGCGTATACGGTGATCTCCTCTTCCACTTTGGTTGCCGGGTGAAGTTCCATGGAAAACTTCCACAAGCGCGCTTCCTCCACGTTGTACGATGCGGTTGCGGGAAAGAAACCATCCTTGCGCACGCTAACCATGAGCTTTCCCGGAGGGATGGAGACCTCGGCAACGCCGTCGCGGCCGGTCTGCATCGGCGTTCCATTGATGACGACCATCGCGCCTTCCACCGGCCCTTCCGCGCTGCCGATCTCAATCCGCACGGTGGCGCGCGGTTCCTGGGAAAGGCAAAGGAGGAGAAGGAGCATTCCCATCGTGCAAGACTCCTCAGGATATCCTGTGAGCATGACACTGCGCTTCCTTCTTCTAGCCTCGCTAACCGCGGCGACCCTGTTCGCTCAAACCTACGATCTTCTGATTCAGGGCGGCCACGTCATCGACCCGGCAAACAACATCGACGCCGTGCGCGACGTTGCAGTGCGCGGCGGCGTCATCGCGCGCGTGACGGCGTCAATACCCGCGAGCGAAGCGAAGAAAGTCCTCAGCGCAAGCGGGCTTTATGTCACGCCGGGTTTGATCGATCTCCACTTTCATTCCTTTGGCTACAGCGGGTCCATCGATCCGGACGACACGGCGCTGGTCACGGGCACGACCACGGTGGTCGATGCGGGCGGGCCGGGCTATCGCACGTTCGACCGCTTCCGCAAGAGCGTGGTGGAGAAATCCAAAACGCGCGTTTTGGCTCTGATCAACATCGCCGGAAATGGAATGACAGGCTCGGCATCGGAGGACAACGTCGCCGACATGCTGCCGCAGAAAACGGCGGATACCATCAAGCAGAATCGCGATGTGCTTGTCGGGATCAAAGTGGCGCACTTCGCAAAGCCCGGCTGGGACGCTCTGAAGCGCGGAGTGGAGGCGGGTAATCTGGCGGACGTGCCCCTTCTTGTGGACGACAAGATCTTCACGAACGCCGGGCGCACGTCGCGTGAGAAACTGCTCGATGTCATGCGGCCCGGCGATATGCACACGCACATGTATAACGACCGGCAGGTGGAGATCGTATCGCGGTTCGACGGCAAGGTGCAGCCGTACGCGGTGGAAGCGCGACGCCGCGGCGTGCTGTTTGATATGGGTCACGGCGGCGGCAGTTTCCTATGGACCGTTGCTGTGCCGGCTACGCGACAGGGGTTTTATCCCGACACCATCAGCACCGACCTGCATTCGGGCAGCATCATGATTCAGCAAAGCGATATGCCGAACTGCATGTCAAAGATGATGCTGCTGGGAATGAGCCTGCCGGAAGCTGTGCGCCGTTCCACCATGAATCCCGCGAAGGCTATCCGGCGCTTGCCGGAGTTGGGGACGCTGGGAGAAGGGAAGACGGCCGACATCGCTTTACTCGCCGTGCGCGACGGTGTCTTTGCGTTCAAAGACGCGTGGGGCGCGAAGATGATGGGCACGCGGAAGGTGGAAGCCATGACCACCATTCGCAACGGACTTGTGGCATTCGATGGCGGCAGACCGGCGGTTTCCGCGAAGGGCGAGATTTACGATCTGCTCATTCGCAACGGAATGGTATCGGCCGGAACGCGTGTCGATATCGGTGTGGCAGGAGGAAAGATTGTGAAGATGGCGGCTGGCCTTCCGGCATCGCATGCGCGGCGCGTGATTGATGCCGGTGAGTATTCGGTGAAAGCGGGATTGACGGGGCCGTTAGGTTTGAAACCCGGACCGTACAGCAACTTCAAGTAAACGCGGCGTCAGTCTTTCTTGGCGAAACAATAGAGCGCGCTCTTGGTGCGCAGATAGATCCTGCCATCCACCATCGCGGGAGTAGCGTGCACTTCATCATCCATGTCGTTGACCTTGATGATCTCCCAATCTTTGCCGGCTTTCAACACCACAACATTGCCGGTCTCGGAAATCATGTACAGCTTTCCGCCTGAGGCCAGCGGAGACGCGAAATACTGGCTGAGCGCCCCCTGCAAGCGTCCTTGTTTGTAGACCGATCCATCGGCGGGATTGATGGAGGTGAGAATGCCGCCCTCTTTCATCAGGTACAGGACATCGTCGTAGAACAGCGGAGAAGGCACGTTGGGTAGCGACTTCGTGTAAGCCCACGAACGCGCATTCGCGGTGATATCGCCTTTGGGATTCGGCCCGAGGCGAATCGCCTGAAACATGTTCTGCGCCGCGCGCCGCGATTGATAGAGCTTCCAGTCCCTATCGCCCAGTTTGCCGTCGCGATCCAAATCGATTGCGCCCCAATCCTTCTTCACCTTATCGTCGGGGATTTCTTCCTTCGACAACAGCTTGTCGCCGTCCTTATCCCACAACTTCAAAACATCGGCGAAGTCGGCGATGCTCTCCTGCTGCCCGGTGTCGGAGCCGCCCGCCCAGCCAAGAACATAAACCGTATCCTTTGTTTTGTTAAGAACCGGCGTTGGTTTCAATTGCCAGGTCAGGCCGCGGAACCACCAAACGGGCTTGCCGGTTTTCACGTCATAGGAAGTCAACTGATAGGAGCCGGCGAGGATGGCCTGCTTCGGTCCGCCGGCCGGTTCATAAAGCACGGGCGTGGAAAAGCCGCGCGAGTATTCGGGCCGTTCTGAACGCCACAGTTCCTTGCCCGTGTTCTTGTCGAACGCGGCGAAATACGATCCGCTCTCGGCATCGCAGGATTGCAGCAGAATGTTGTCCACCAGAACCGGCGATGCGCCCATGCCGAACGGATTGTTGAAAGGACCCATCGCGGTCTTCCAGCGCTCGTTGCCGTCCAAGCCATAGCTGATGAGTCCGAAGTCGGTGAAGAAGACATAGATGCTCTTGCCGTCGCTCACCGCGCTGGGCGACGCCGGAGTATTCGATTTATGCAGCTCCTGCGTGCGCGGACGCGGCGATTCGCGACGCCATTGAATCTTGCCCGTGACGCGGTCCAGGCAGAACGTGAGCAGTTTGTCGGCCTCAAAGGCCGTGAGGAAAATGCGATCGCCCACCACGATGGGCGAGGAATGTCCCGGAGGGAGAGCGGTTTTCCACACGACGTTCTTGCTCGGACCGAATTCATCCGGCAGGTTGGTCTCATCGGCGATGCCACTGGAGTTGGGGCCGCGGAATTGCAGCCAGTCTTTTGAGTTAGCGCCGACGGTGAGCACACAAACAGCGCAGAGCAATCGCAGAAACATTCGCCCCTCCGGAGTTGATTGCCGCACCAATGCGGCGGGAAATAAACAGTATATGTAATCGCGCGGCTACGTGCGCTTGCCGCCCAGTCGCAGCACATTCTCATTTCCCGCGCGCAGCCGGTGAATGTTCTCTTTATGACGCCAGATGAGGAACGCGCCGCCTACAATTGCGGCGAGCAACAGCGGCGTTTCCGGATGATCGATGAGCAGCAGCGCCAACGGAAACAGCCCCGCGCTCAGAATGGAACCCAGCGAGATGTACCGGCTGACGGTTACGACGACGACAAAAACGATGGCCGTTGCCAGTAGAGGTAGAGGCGCGATAAAGAGAAATGCTCCCGTGAAGGTGGCCACCGCTTTCCCGCCCTGAAATCGCAGAAACACGGGATATGCGTGTCCGGCGATGACGGCGAGCGCGGCGAGGCTTTCCGCAATTGGCGAATTTCCGGTGAGGCGCGCGGCGATCCACAGCGCGGCAAACCCCTTCGCGATGTCCAATAAGAGCGTCGCGATGCCGAGCGCGCGGCCCGCTGTTCGCAGCACGTTCGTCGCGCCGATGTTGCCGCTTCCCAGCTGTTGAATGTCCTTCCCCGTTTTCCATTTCGTGAGCAGATAGCCGAATGGGATGGCTCCCAAAAGATAGGCGATGAGAATGGCGAGAATGGACATGGTTTACTCGATGGGAAAGGTTGCCAGCTTCGAATATGCCGAGCCGCCCGGCACCGGCTGGCTGCGATAAAGATGAAATTCGGTGGCGGTGAAACTCCCGAAATCGTCGGACGGCAAAGCCGCGACGCGCCGGCGAAGTTCGATAATCGAGGAAGGAGCTGGAATGCGGGCCAGCGTCATGTGCGGCGAATAGTCGCGCGTTTCCTTGAGAACGCCGAGAGCAGCGACTGCTTCCGCCGTTTGTGCCGCGAGGGCCACCAGTGTCGCCGGGGCGCGAACCGAAGCGAAGAAGACGCGCGGCTGATGAGGATTGGGAAACCAGCCCAATCCGCGAATGGCGATGGGTACCGGCTCGCCGGTGACTTGATCGAGCGCGGTTTTCATTTCACTCAAACGCTCCTTGGGCCATTCGCCTATGAATTTCGTGGTGATGTGCAGATTCGCCACGGGGCTCCAACGCAGCCGCGCCGCCGGCCGCAATCGATCCAGCAGTTCGCTCAGCTTTGCGCGTACTTCTTCGGGTATTTCCAATCCAACAAACAAACGCATGCTATCGATGGCGCAATACAATAGAGTACTCCATTGCGCACGGACCACGATCAGTTGCCGATTCTTCCGCGGCGTTTCTACATGCGGCCGGCGGCGGAAGTCGCGCCCGATTTGCTGGGCATGGTGTTGGTACATGGCAAGTGTGCCGCGCGCATTGTGGAAACGGAAGCGTATCTGGGCGAGCGCGATCCGGCGGCGCACGCGGCAAAAGGCTTGACGCCGCGCACGCGCGTGCTCTACGGGCCGCCCGGTCACGCCTACGTCTACTTGATTTACGGAATGTACCATTGCCTCAACATTGTCACCGAGCCGGAAGGATCACCGGGCTGCGTACTGATTCGCGCGTTGGAACCGCTGGTAGGCTTGGACCTGAACGCATCGGGACCAGGCAAGTTGACGCGCGCCATGGGCATTACCCGCGCGCAAAACGGCGTCGATCTCACACAGGGAGAATTTACCGTGCGCCGTGCGGCCGCGACGAAGAAGATCGCCGTTGGCCCGCGCGTGGGGATTCGCACGGCCGTGGACTGGCCGCTGCGTTTTGCGATTGCCGGGAATCGCTACGTCAGCAAACCGGTGTTACCTTCCACCTACACCACGTAGGGCTTGCGATAGTCCCGTGTCAGCAACTTGTTCGCCTCGGCATCATTCGCGAATTTCGGTCCGCTGGTGAGAGTAAGCTTGCGGCCCGTGCGATAGCTGATATTGGCGAGATGGCAGAGTCCGGCGCTGAGATGCGCGCTGGCGATCTCGTCATTCAGATCTTTGTGATTGCGCGATTTCACCGCGGCGAGGAAGTTCCGCATGTGGAGACCGGTCGTGTCGCCACCTTCGGCGCGCGTGCCACGCTCTTCCATGATGAGTTCATTGCTCTCCCCTTTGAAAGCCTGAAACCCTTCATCGTTCATGGCGGCCCAACCTTCGCTGCCATAGAAAAGATTGCCCACCATCACGTTGAGCGGCGCGCCGGATCGAGGCGCGGTGGCCGTGGGCGATGGAGTGGCGGTCGCGCCCGGTGCGCCGGCAGGCGGACGCATGCGGCGCGTTGCAGGCACGCCTTCCCCTCCGGTCAGTAGACCGCGCACCTCAAACACCAGCTCGCGATTGCCAAAGTTGAAGTTGGAAAGCAGCGTGTTGGGCGTTTCCTGATCGTCATCGTAGGCGAACTTTCCGCCGTGAGCGTAGACATACTGCGGCCATTCGGGATCGGCCAGTCCCCAACGCGCGACGCCCATTTGGTGCACGCCTTGATTGCCGATGTCTCCGTTGCCGGTATCCCAAAACCAATGCCAGTTGTAGCGGAAGCGCAATTCATTGAACGCGCGCATGGGCGCGGGTCCACGAAAGAGATCCCAATTGACGCCGGCGGGAGTGGGTGTATCGGGCTTGCGGCCGATGGATACGCGCCGCTTATAGCACAGACCCTTCGACTGATAGATCTTTCCGATGAGCCCGCCGTGCAGCGCGGCCATCGCTTTGATCTTGAACGGAGTGCTGCGGTGCTGCGATCCGATTTGCAGCATGCGCTTGGTCTCGCGCGCCACCTGCACCATCTTGAGTCCCTCGTAGATGTTGTGACAAGCGGGCTTTTCGCCGTAGACATCCTTGCCGGCTTTCATCGCCCAAATTGCGGCCAGCGCATGCCAATGATTCGGCGTGGCGATGGACACGGCGTCCACTCCGGGGTTGGCGAACGCCTCGCGCATGTCCTCGAACTCCTGCGCCTTCTCGCTTGTGCTGCGCTGCAACGTTGCCTGCGCGCGTTCGCGCGCAGCCTGGTTGATGTCGCAAATCGCCGACACGCGCGCTTCGGCAAGCCGGCTGTAAATGCTCAGGTGATTGCCGCCGCGCCCGCCGAGCCCGACAATGGCCACGTTGATTCGATCATTTGCGCCGAAGACGCGCATGGCCGATGCCGCCGTCGCGGCGCCGAGAAAGAACCGTCTGGAAGTATCCTGATGCATAATCGCTCCTTTAGAGAATGCGCAACGTGAGTACTCTTATGGTGGCTCCGCTCATGTCGCCGGTTACTTTCACTTTCAGATTATCTTTCTTCGACGAAGCCTCCAGAGCCGCGGCGGCTTTCTTGGTGCCCTCTTTGTCGAACAGCAGATACTTGTTGTCCGCGGTGAGTACGCCGAATCCGCTTTCCAGGCAGCTATCCATGAGCGCACAATCTTTTGTGTGCGCGCCGGCCTTGGCGTATCCATCTTTGATGGCCTTCGCTGAACAGGCCTTGTCCACCAGGACTCCTTCGATTTCCGCCGCCGCGCAGGGCAGCATCACTACGCATACGGCAATTGCCAGAACCAACATCCTCTTCATGGTGTGAAACCTCCAGATCGATTGTACAGGATCGAATCGCACCGCGCGGATGTCGTGGGACAACATGCCCGTACATATTGACCGCGTGCAACACTGGTGTTGCGGGGTGATTCTTTTTGAAAGCGTTAGTCAAATCAAAAGCCGAGCCCGGATTGTGGCTCGCGGAAATTCCTGAGCCGGAAATCGGCATCAACGATGTCCTGATTGAAGTTCTGCGCACGGGCATCTGCGGCACCGATCTGCACATTTACAACTGGGACGATTGGGCGAAAAAGACGATCCCCGTCCCCATGGCGATTGGGCATGAATTCGTGGGCCGCGTGGTAAAGCTCGGCAGCAACGTCACGGCGTTTCATGCGGGCGAGATCGTTTCCGGCGAGGGACATGTGGTGTGCGGAACGTGCCGCAACTGCATGGCCGGCCGCCGTCATCTCTGCGCGCATACGATGGGCGTGGGCGTGAACCGGCCCGGCGCGTTCGCGGAATATGTCGCCATCCCGGTGGCGAACATCTGGCGTCACGCGCCTTCCATCGATCTCGACGTCGCCTCCATCTTCGATCCGTTCGGCAATGCGGTGCACACAGCGCTATCGTTCCCGGTGCTGGGCGAGGACGTTTTGGTAACGGGCGCGGGCCCTATTGGGATCATGGCCGCCGCCGTGGCGCGGCACGCCGGAGCGCGCTTCGTGGTGATCACCGACGTGAATCCCGCGCGCCTGGAACTGGCTCGCAAAACCGGTGTGACCATGGCGGTGAATGCGAAGGAAACTTCGCTCGGCGATGTACAAAAGCAACTCGGCATGCACGAAGGCTTCGACGTCGGCCTGGAGATGTCCGGGCAGCAGAGCGCGTTTCAGGACATGCTGGCGAACATGGCGCACGGCGGCAAGATCGCCATGCTCGGCATTCCTTCCACGCCCATCGCCATCGATTGGAACACGGTGATCTTCAACGGGCTGACGATCAAAGGCATCTACGGCCGCGAAATGTATGAGACGTGGTACAAGATGACGGTGATGCTCGAAACCGGTTTGGACATCCGGCCCGTAATCACGCATCGCTACCACTACACGGAGTTTGAAAAAGGCTTCTCGGCCATGCGCACGGGCGATAGCGGCAAGGTCGTTCTGTCGTGGGAGAAATAGCATGTACGGAGATTTTCAACAACACGTGCAACGCAGCCTCGCATCCATTCGCGATGCGGGCTTGTTCAAAAACGAACGCCTGATCGGATCGCCGCAGAATGCGCATATCGAACTCGCTTCCGGCGCGCGCGTGTTGAACCTGTGCGCCAACAACTATCTGGGTCTGGCGAATCATCCGGAACTTGTCGCATCCGCGCGAAGGGCGCTGGATGAGTGGGGATATGGTCTGGCATCGGTGCGCTTCATCTGCGGCACGCAGGCGCTGCATCGCACATTGGAAGAAAAGCTGAGCGAGTTTCTGGGCACGGAAGATACCATCCTCTACTCCTCTTGTTTCGATGCGAATGGCGGGTTGTTCGAAACGTTGTTGGCAGAAGAAGACGCGGTGATCTCCGATGAGTTGAATCATGCCAGCATCATCGACGGCATTCGACTCTCGAAAGCGCGTCGATTCCGCTATCGCAACGGCGACATGGCGGATCTGGAAGCGAAGCTGAGCGAATCATCCACGGCGCGCTTCCGGCTGATCGCCACCGACGGCGTGTTTTCCATGGACGGCTATATCGCCAAGCTGCCCGCCATCTGCGATTTGGCCGAACGCCATGGCGCGATGGTGATGGTGGACGATTCGCATGCGGTAGGATTTATGGGCGCGCACGGGCGCGGCACGCATGAGCATCACGGCGTGATGGCGCGCGTCGATATTCTCACCGGCACGTTGGGCAAAGCGCTGGGCGGGGCGAGCGGAGGCTACGTTTCAGGCCGCCGTGAAATCATCGATCTTTTGCGGCAGCGCTCGCGCCCGTACCTTTTTTCGAATACGCTTGCGCCGCCGATTGCCGCTGCGTCTCTCCGCGCTCTGGAACTGCTCTCCGCTTCCACGGAATTGCGTGACCGCTTGGAGCGCAACACCAAATACTTCCGAGGCAAAATGTCGGCGCTTGGATTTGACATCGTACCCGGTGAACATCCGATTGTGCCCGTGATGCTGGGCGACGCGGCGCTGGCCGCGCGCATGGCGGATGCGATGTTGAAACGCGGCGTGTACGTGGTTGGTTTTTCCTACCCTGTGGTTCCGCAAGGCAAAGCACGCATTCGCACGCAAGTGTCGGCCGCCCACACCGAAGAGGATCTGGCGTTTGCGGTGGAACAATTTTCCGCGGTGCGCGCGGAGTTGGGTCTCCTTAACAAAAGTTAAGGACCACTTCGAACGCATCCCCCGCCTCTGTGGCGTGAAGCTGTTGCACCCTGCCTCCGCACTGTTTTAGCAACGCCACCAGCAGCGGCTTCGTGAAGTAGATGGGAAACGCGCCGGAGTCTTTGGCAACCAGTGCGCCGGCGGATTTCAGCACGCGTGCCCATGCTTCCTTGGTCTGCGCGGTGTCCAGATCCTGCGCTAAACGCGGCAGGTCCTCACAAAGGTTCATGAACTGCTGCGCGGCCAGCATGTACGTAACCAACATGGGGTGCGGCGAGTTCGTGCGAATACCCACCGGCCATCGCGACGTGTTTCCGGTTTCGCGGCGGTTCGGCGGCCGCGTCGATTCTTCACTGTCGATGGCATTGATGTTGAAGAGCGCCCATTGTTCGTATTGACTGACGGCATCGGGGAAGCCTTGCGTGCCAAAACCGCTGCCTGCGTACATGAGATCCACGGCTTCGACAAAGGCGCCGTAGTTCAACGCGTCCGCGCGGCGATCGGCAAGCGCGCTAAATGGAAGCCGCCGGTATGCATCCGGCGCGAGGGCAACCACAACATGCACGCTCAACTGCGCATTGGCCTCGATCGCCGCGCGCAAACCGGCGTCCACGCCTTCGCCCGCGCTGCCGCTCAGGATAAGGTGCAGCATGGAAGCGGTACGGCGCGCCGCCTCCACGTTGTTCCGCTCCGACGTCGCAATGCGCAGATGAACGTCCTTCTCGCCGATGAGACCGGACGCCGCCACTTCAGCGGCGATCTCGAAGCCGAACTCGATGGATTTGTTGTGACCGAAAACATTGCTTTCGGCCTTCCGTCCGGTTTGAAACATCAGCTGAAAAACGCCCTGTCCTTTGTAGCGCAGTTCGGACTTTTCGAAAAACACGTCGATGCTCTTCGCCTGGAACGCATTGAACAGCTGCACGCTCATCGATGTGGTGCGGCGGATCTCCGACCGCATGTACGAACCTGGCGCGAGCGAGGTTCCCGGTTGTTCGACTGCCGCTGCCATGTCGCCATGCATCGCCAGGCTATAGCCGTCCGGCGGGGCGGCGCGTTCGAAATCTAAACTCAGCAACGCGGCGTGCTCGCTGATGCGTTCGAAGGCGAGGCCAGCCGAAACGTTCAACCGGTCCAGTCTTTTGATCTGCGTCTGAATCTTCTGCTGCGTTTCGCGGGTGAAAGCATTCACCTCCGCCGACGCCGCGCCGCTCGCCTTGGCAACCAACTGCCCGATGAGTTTGTTGCGCAAAACATCGCTGGGAACATCGGCAAACAGCCGCTGCGCCGACTTGGCGATCAGGTCGTCCACATGCGGTTTTAGATTGACCGCGGCATTGAGCGAGACACCCGCGTTCACGCGCAAGGCGGCCGACACAGCGTCGCGGTCCATCTTGAACACATAGAGCCGCGCCGTGTCCGCCATGCCGCGCAGCACCATGCGGAACGCGTCTTCGTGCTGCCAACCAAGTGAGAACGACGCGCTGAGATTGGCTTCCGGTTTGGCACGCGCTGTGATGCTGCCCACCGGGCTGTTGAGCGACCGGCGCAAATCTCCGCCACTCACGCCGCCGAACAGGACCCCCTGGAATCCGAAGGCCGCCTGCATCCCGATTGTGAGATTTCCATAGCACTGATATTCGAGAAAATTGCCATCGGGAATACTTCGGTACGCCGATTCCTGAAACGGCATGACGAAGTTTTCAAACGCGGTCTTGATTCCCTCGGCCACCGATTGCGAGGCGTCCACCAAGCAGTGGTTGGCGATGAGAAACGTGTCCGACGTACTCGCCGACGCTTTCACTCCCACCGTGCCGCCGCTGAATCCGCCCGCCGCCGACACGCCGATGGACACGCGCAGTTGAATCGACACGTACGCTTTTCCGTCCGGCACTGTGATCACTTGCCGCCGCGCGGGGTCGTCGTCTTTTTCAGCCTCAGTAAATCGGAACACTTCGCCCACGCGACGTATCGCAACGGACCCTTCCGCCTGTGGTCCGAATTCCAGCGAAACAGGTCCCAGCGTCCAGGACAGGTTTGTGCGCGTGGACAACGCCATTACCAACGCTTCGTCTTCAAGTTCGGCGATCGGCCTTGCGGAAACCGTCTGCAATAATTCAGCGGGCAGGTCGAACAGGTCTTGTCTCATACGCGCCCGGCCATCGCGATTGTGTAAACTGAACAGTCAACGTCTATGGCGCAAAATACCGTTCCCGCACCCATCAAACTGACCACAACGCACTGGCTCATCTGCTTCGTCGCCTCCATGGGCTTTGCCTTCGACATCTACGCCATCCTCGTGATGCCGCTGATACTGGGGCCATCACTTGCCGAATTAGGGCACCTCAAGCCAGGTACGCCCGAGTATAACAATTGGGCGGGCCTGTTCTTTTTCGCGCCTGCGCTTTTCGGCGGATTCTTCGGATTGATCGGCGGTTACATGACCGATCTGTGGGGACGGCAGAAGGTTCTTGTCGTCAGTATCCTTCTTTATGCGTTGTCGGCCGTCGCCGCCGGGTTCTCCACTTCCATTGAGGAACTGTTGTTCTGGCGCTGCACAACGTTTGTCGGCGTGTGCGTGGAATTCGTCGCCGCCGTCGCGTGGCTGGCCGAACTGTTTCCCAATCCGAAGCAGCGCGAGTCTGTACTGGGATATACGCAGGCATTCTCTTCCATCGGCGGATTGCTCGCGGCCGGCACGAATTTCCTGGCCGTCGCCTGGGCCGCGTCGCTGCCCGCCATCAATGGCCAACATGCGTCGTGGCGATATACACTCATCGCGGGCGTGCTTCCGGCAATCCCGTTGATGATCATTCGACCCTTCCTGCCGGAGTCGCCCGAGTGGGCGCGCAAGAAAAAAGATGGAACGCTGAAGCGGCCAAGCATAGCGGAGTTGTTCCAACCCGCTTACCGGCGCACCACCATTGTCACGGCAATCATGTTTGCGTGCAGTTATGGCGCCGCCTTCGGAGCGATCCAACATCTGCCGCGCATCGTCCCCGGACTTCCGGAACTGGCGGGAATGGCCCGCCCGGCGCAATTACAAGTAGCGAATCAAGTGCAGAGCTATCAGGAGATCGGAGGATTGATAGGCCGCGTGGTTCTCGCCTTTCTCGCCATCCGCATTCTCAGCCGCCGCAAGTTGTTGCGCGTGTTCCAGGTTCCAGGACTCCTTCTCGTGCCGCTGGTTTTTTTCTACCCCGCAAAGGATAACCTGGAACTGCTCAAGATCGGCGCGTTCGCAGCCGGCTTGTTGACGGTGGCGCAATTCAGTTTCTGGGGCAACTATCTGCCGCGTGTTTATCCGCTGCATTTGCGCGGCACCGGCGAAAGCTTCGCCGCCAACGTCGGCGGCCGCATGATTGGAACCTCCGCCGCCTATCTCACGACGACACTCGCGAACTATACCACTGGTACTTCACCATCGATGAAACTGGCGAACGCGGCTACCATGGTTGCGCTGCTGGCTTACGCCATCGGGTTTATCGCCAGCTTCTATTTGCCCGAACCCAATCGCGACCGGATGGCGGAGTAAGCGTATGTGCAAATTGACCGCATTGTTCGTCCTCGCATCAGGCCTGTTCGCACAGACGCCGGACTGGACGGCCATCAACGAAGAAACGATGCGTCACTTCCAGGCTCTGGTGCGTTTCGACACAAGCGATCCGCCGGGGAACGAACTACCCGCCGGGGAGTATTTGAAATCGGTGCTGGAAGGCGAGGGCATTGCGGTCAAGATCTTCAGCATCGATCCGAAGCGCCCCAATCTTGTGGCGCGCATCAAAGGCAATGGCAAGAAGCGACCGCTGTTGATCATGGGTCACACCGACGTCGTCAATATCGATCCGAAGAAATGGACGTTCCCACCTTTCGGCGCGACGCGCAACGGCGGGTATGTGTACGGGCGCGGCACCGTGGATGACAAGGACAACCTGGTTGCCTGCCTGATGATGATGCTCATGATCAAGCGCATGCATGTACCGCTGGACCGCGATGTGATCTTTCTTGCCGAATCGGGCGAAGAGGGCGCTGTGCGCTACGGCATCAAGTTAATGGTCGATCAGCATTTCAATGAGCTCGACGCGGAGTATTGCATCGCCGAAGGCGGTGGCGGCGTTCGCACCGGCGGCAAGATGCATCATTACTCCGTCTCCACTGCGGAGAAAATTCCGTACGCGCTCAAACTCGTAGCGCACGGGCCCGCCGGACACGGCTCGCGCCCACTGCGCACCAATGCCGTGGTGCATCTTTCGCAGGCTGTGTCGAAGGTGGCCGCGTGGCAGCCGCCCATGCGCCTGAACGACACAACGCGCGCCTACTTCGAACGTCTGGCCACCATCAGTTCGCCCGCCGAGGCCGATCGCTACAACAACATTGTTCATCCGCAGAAGACGGCCGCGATTCAGGAATACTTTGCCGAGCATGAGCCCGGCCACAATTCGATGATCCGCACTTCCGTCTCTCCAAACATCGTGCAGGCAGGCTATCGCGTGAATGTGATTCCTTCGGAGGCCGTTGCGACACTGGATATCCGCGCGCTGCCCGATGAGAATCTGCCGGCGTTTGTCGAAATGGTGAAGAAAGTGATTGGCGATCCGGCGGTGGAAGTAGTGCGCGAGGCTCGCGACACGCGTCCGCAGCAATCTCGCCCCACGCGATTGGACACCGATGCGTTCCACGCCATTGAAGGGGCGGTGAAGCGCGTCTATGGAAATGTCGTCATGCTGCCCACAATGCAAACCGGCGCAACAGATATGGCATACCTGCGCGGAAAAGGCGTGCAGTGCTACGGCGTCGGCGTCGCCACCGATTCCGAAGATTCGCCCAAAGGCTTCGGCGCGCACAGCGATCAGGAGCGTGTGCTGGAATCGGAACTGTACCGCTTCGTGCGCTTCCACTGGGAGATCGTCGCGGGCATCGCCGCGTCGAAATGAACTCCTGCACTTTGTAATCTCTGCTGCTGTGATCTCCAGATCTGCGAGGCGGTCTCCAGACCGCCTCTGCCGGCGGAAATCGAAAAGCCGCAAACGGCTGCATGGCAGCCGATGGCCTCTGGCGAGGCCATGCGGGATCTGGAGATCCCGCCGCAGATCTGGAGATCTGCCCCACCAAGATTTCATAAAGTAGTAACACCGAAAGTAACACTGAGCAGCACAGCCGCGGCCTGGAAAGTACACGCTATAATCGAGGCATGGCGACGCTGGTCACTCTGGGTACCTCTGCGCTCGCTCCGGAATTGCTGGAGGAGAAGCAGCGGCGCTTGTTCCACGACTTGCGGTCGATGGGCTCCGTGATGATTGCTTACTCGGGCGGCACGGACTCCGCCTATCTCGCCTGGGCCGCGCAACAGGCGTTGGGCGCGGATGCCGTTGCCATCACCGCCGATTCCGCGTCCATTCCGGAATCGCACAAACGCGACGCCGAAGCGTTCGCGGCGAAGTATCGCATTCGCCACGAATACATTCCCACGTTCGAATTTGAAAATCCGGATTACACCGCCAATAATCCCGACCGCTGTTTCCATTGCAAAGATGAACTCTTCCGCTGCATGGAAGCGTACGGCGCGTCGCGCGGGCTTCACAACATTGTTTATGGCGTAAATATGGACGACCTGGGCGATTACCGTCCGGGACAGGGCGCGGCGAAGCTGCATGAAGTGAAAGCGCCGCTGGTGGATGCCGGTCTTAGCAAAGCTGAGATCCGCGAACTGTCGCGCCTCGCCGGTCTGCCCACATGGGACCGTCCCGCGTCCGCATGTCTCAGTTCGCGTATTCCCTACGGCACTCCCGTCACCATGCAAAACGTGAAGACCGTGGAAAAAGGCGAGGAAGAGATTCGCGCCTTGGGATTTCGCCAATTCCGCGTGCGCTTTCACGAGAAGCTGGTGCGCATCGAGATTGCGCCCGAAGAGTTGGAGCGCGCACTGCAATATGGAATGGCCGCGCGTTTCGTGGAGATTTTCAAGCCGCTGGGTTTTCATTACGTCACGCTCGATCTTGAAGGTTACCGCCAAGGCGCGATGAACGAAGTGCTGGCGTGATTCTCCGGCAAACAAGATGCGTTTTGCCGAAGCATTCCGTTTCAGTATCCACGCATTGTGGGCCAACAAAGTTCGCACCGGCCTCACCGCGCTCGGATTGCTGATCGGCAACGCGTCCGTCATTTGGGTCGTCACCATCTCGCTCACCAGCGGCGATCTCATTCGTGACATCATCAGCGGCGTCGGCAGCAACCTGGTGAATGCCTACTTCGACGCGGGCAATCGCGATGCGGCAAGCGTGGCCGGAGATTACGTCAAGATCGCCGATGTGGAAGCCGTGAAAACACAGTTGGGTCCGCAAATCAGCGCCGCTACGGGCGTGATGACGGAGTTCGCGGCCATCCTTCTGGACGGCAAGCCGCGCGACGTCAAGGTGATCGGCTCCGATGAAGAATATGCAACGGTGCGGAATCTGGTGATGCTGGCGGGCCGGCCCCTGCATCACGCGGATGTGTCGTCGCGCCAGCGCGTGGTTCTGCTCACGGAATACCTGGCGATGAAACTGCATGGCTCGCCGCAGGCGGCGACGGGTCAGAAGCTGAAGCTGTTCGGATTGGAATTCACCATCATCGGAGCCTTCAAGGAGAAGACCGACACCTTCGGCCTTTCCGAACTGACGCGCGAATCGGTGTTGATCCCGGTGACCGTGCTGCGTTACTTCACGCCCTACGAACGCATCGATCCGATGTACGTGCAGGCGCGTACCCTGGAGCATGTGGAGAGCGTGACGCGGCAGGTGCGCGCCATTCTCGAAAGCCGCCACCGGCCGGGCGCGAACTTCTATGCCGGCAATCTCAAGGGAATCCTGGATGCCGCGCGCAACATCTCCCTCATTGGCGCGGTCGTGCTGCTGTTGATCGCCGGAATCGCGCTGCTCATTTCGGGGATCGGCATCATGAATATCATGCTGGTCACCGTGACGGAGCGCACTCGCGAGATCGGGATCCGCATGTCGGTAGGCGCGACCCGCCGCGATATTCAAAGGCAGTTTCTGCTGGAGGCAATCGTCATCAGCTTGGGCGGAGGGTTGCTCGGCATCCTGTTCGGCGTGGCGCTTCCGCTCAGCGTGCCCCTGTTCGTGGATTTCCAAGGCATTCGCATTTCGCCGTGGTCCATTGCCGCGGCGTTTGGCGTTTCGCTGTCCGTGGGCCTCCTGTTCGGCTTCTTACCCGCCAATCGGGCCTCGAAGCTGAATCCAACCGAGGCGTTACGGTACGAATAAGTTACCAGACCAAGCTACAAAACGCACAAAACTCCATTAACGGCGGTTTTTCAGTTGCCATCGTAATTTGTGAAGTGTAATATATTACAAACGTCGGCAAGTGTACGATTCGATGGTTTGGAGATGTGTGGATGCCGCAAAAGTCTCACGCCGAAACGCTCTTGGAACACGCGGACGATATCGTCTACACGGTTCGGGTGGGAGACAAATGGTACGGCGGTGGGGTGGAGCTGATAAACGACCGGGTCAGAAACATCCTGGGTTATGAGCCCGAGGAATTCTTCAAAGACCCGGACCATTGGTTCAAATGTGTTCATCCGCAGGATAGGGAAATGCTGGCGCAAGCCACGTTAAGAGTCCTCACCTCAGGCAAGCCTGAAACTCGTAGTTACCGCCTGCTTCACAAGCACACTCACGAATACCGGTGGATAGAGGACAAGTGCATCCCCGAAACCGACGAACACGGCAGGGTGATCCGGATCATGGGATTCGCCAGGGACGTCACGGATCGTATGGCTGGCGAAGAGGCGCGGCAAAACGAGGCGATCCTGCGCGCCATTTTTGAAAGCTCGCCGGACGCGATGGTCGCCTCCGATGAAAACGGTCGCATCCTGAAAGCAAATCAGCCGGCGTTCCGCATGTTCGGATACTGCGAAGGGGAACTGGTTGGGCAGTCCGTGGACATCTTGCTCCCGGAGCAGTTCCGCAATTCACACGCGATTCACCGCGAAGGTTTTTACAGCCAGCCAACGGCAAGGCAAATGGGTAGCGGCATGGAATTATTTGCGAGAAAAAAGGACGGCGTCGAATTCCCTGTCGATATCATGCTCAATGCAACCACCATCGACGGCAGGACGGTAGTGGTCAGCGTGGTTCGCGACGCAACCGCGCGCAAACAGTTGGAGCGGGAGAAGGCGGAGTTGGAGCACCAGTTCCGGCAAGCGCAAAAGATGGACGCGATCGGCCGTCTTGCCGGAGGCGTGGCGCACGATTTCAACAATCTGCTGATGGTCATTAACGGGCACAGTGATCTGATGTTGAAGCGAACCGCCGCGGTGGATCCGTCGCTGGAACAGCTCAACGCAATCAAGAAAGCCGGGCTGCGTGCAGCCGCGCTCACGAAGCACCTGCTGGCGTTCAGCCGGAAACAGGTGCAGCAGAAAAGGGTCCTGGACCTGAACCAGTTCCTCGGCGATGCCATCAATATGATGCGCCGTTTGATTCCGGAGAACGTCTCATTGAAGACCGCATTGACGCCTGGCTTGGGCCAGGTGGAAGCCGACCCCAGCCACATCGATCAGGTCATCTTGAATCTCGTGGTCAACGCCTGCGACGCCATGCCCTTCGGCGGAGAACTGCATTTTGAAACGCGCAACGCGGATTCGGATGCGAAGAGTTTGCGGGAACATCCGGACGTCGCCCCCGGCCCGTTTGTCGAATTGACCGTGCGTGATACGGGGACCGGAATCGACCCGGAGGTGCTGCCGCATATTTTTGAGCCCTTCTACACGACTAAAGGCGATGGCGGAGGGACCGGTTTGGGGCTCGCCACGGTGTTCGGAGTGGTGAAGCAGGCAGGTGGCTTCATTCGAGTCAGCAGCGAGTTGGGAGTGGGAACGGCGTTCCATGTATGCCTTCCAAGATTGGCGCAGACAATCGAGTTGGAAAGGGAGGATCCGTCAGAGGCGGTCAGCGGACATGGCGGATCGGAAACCAGTTTGCTGGTGGAGGATCAGGAGGAGGTCCTGCTTCTGGTGCAATCGATGCTGCAGGACTTCGGCTACAAAGTTCTTACGGCTTCGGATCCGATTCAAGCCGCGCGCATCGCCAGTGAGCATCACGGGAGAATCGACCTGCTGCTGTCGGATGTTGTGATGCCGGGAATGAGCGGACCGGAGTTGGCGGAAGCGATCCTTAAAGTTAGACCGTCCCTCAAGATTCTGTTCATGTCGGGTTACGCCAAGGATTTGCATCCGCTGTCCACCGCTGCTCCGGCGGGAAGCGGGTTCGTGCAGAAGCCGGTGAGCGAAGCGCTGCTGGGGGTGAAAGTTCGGGAAACGTTGGGGCCGCCGCGGCCCGCCAAAATCGTTGTCGTGGATGACGAAGAGGGTGTGCGTTCCATCGTAGCGCGGATTCTGGAATCGGAAGGCTACGAGGTTCTGACCTTCGAAGATGGCCGGCAAGCGGTGGAAGAGTTGGAACGCAATGAGATCGACTTGCTGTTGACGGATCTGGTGATGCCGAAGCAGGAAGGAATGGAGACCATCCTCCAGGCACGCAAGCGATGGCCGGACCTGAAGGTGATCGCGATGTCGGGCGCCTTCGGCGGCCGCTACCTGAGCGTGGCCCACAAACTCGGCGCGCATGAGACCATTGCCAAGCCTTTTCTGCCGGACGACTTGATCCGCATTGTGGGCGATACCCTGCATCGCACCACGACGCGCGTCTGACGCAATGATTCCGGTTGTGGGGCCAGCTGTTCTACTACTCTTGGAAACCCTCGCCTTGCTGTACTACTAGACTCTGAAATCTCGCCAATCCGGTCTGGAGACCGGCTCGCAGATCTGGAGATCTGCCCCACACACCGGCCGCTCCCCGCGTGTCAGAACCGCAGATGCAACCCGAACTGAATAATCCTCGCCTGGTTCGTATCAATCAAGGACGTAATAGTTCCGAACGTCGCGTTGCCTCGCTGCAGGTTCGGTAGATTGAAGTTCGGGTTGTTGATGAAATTCAACATCTCCGTGCGGAACTGAAGATTCACCCGCTCCGAAATCGCAAGGTCCTTCAAGATCGATACATCCATGGCAATCGCGCCGGGGCCAAAGCCTGTCGTGCGGCCGGCATTTCCAAACACAAACTGCCCGGGCGCGGCAAAGGCGGCGGTATTGAAATACTGCCGCAGTTGATCGGTGCGCGAGCGGTCGCCGGTGATGGACGGGCTCCCCACCACGTTCGGGCGGTTGGCCGGCGAGAACGAGTTTGTATTGTTCGTCTGCTCGGCGACGCCCAGCGGCGGGCCCGTGCGGAACTCCCCGATATAGCCGATGGTCCAGCCGCCCAGAACGGTTCTAGCCGCGCGATTCTCCATGGCAAAGCTCCGTCCTTTGCCAAACGGCAGTTCGTAAACCATGCTGGAAATCAAGCGGTGAGCGATGCTGTTGCCGCTCAAGCCGCGGTCGGCGCGCCGGTTATAGACGTTAGCCAGCGCCGACCCCGGGTTGCCGCCCAACTCGCCGCGCGATTCCATGTCGTCGATCCCGCGCCCCCATGTGTAGTTGGTCTGGAATTGCAATCCTTTGCCGTAACGTTTCTCCAACTTGACGTTCATCGCGTGGTAGTTGGAGTTGCCAAACGGCTGAGCGGTTTGCGTCACGTCGGTGAACTGCGGAAACGGACGGCGAATCTGCGCGTTGCCCGCGCCCATCAGTTCCGGCCGCACCTGATTGAGTGTCAACCCTACCGGAGACGCAAGCTTATGCCCCAGCGTAGAGAGATAGCCGATTTCCAGCAACAGGCGCGAGGCGAGTTGGCGCTGCACATTCACGTTCGCGCTCATCATATAGGATGTGTCGCGAGGCCCAGGTTGAAAATACTCCACCGATTCCACCGGGCTCTGTCCCACGCGCACCGCGCCGAAGCCTGGATTGAGATCCTTGTCGCTTGGCAGTGGGATCGGCGGCAATCCGTCCTTCAAACGCAACGCCGCGGTCAGTCCATTGTCCGGCGACACGAAGTTGCCGCGATAACTGAAGCCGCTCGTCGAATTGATCACCGTGGCCTGATCGTAGAGGCCCATGTAGAGAATCGCTCCGCCGCCGCGCACGACCCACTTTTCCGTCACGCGATAAGCGAAGCCCAGGCGCGGCGCAAAGTTGTTGCGGTCGAAATCATGAGCGTACTGCGAAACGCCATTGCGTCCGGCAAAGGTGACCACTCCGGGAGTTCCCGAAACCGGATTGACGGCGAACAGATCGAAGGAGTTCATGCGGTTGTCGAAAAGTTCACGCCGCGGAACGTCCATGTCCCATCGCAAACCCAAGTTCAGAGTGAGGCGGTTCGTGATTTTCCAATCGTCCTGCAGAAACACGCCCCATGCGTCAATGCGGCTGCGAATGGGAAACACTTCATTGACGCTGGCGCTTTGCACCCACCCCAACAGCAGCGCCGCAACGCCGTGGCCGGTGGCCGTATTCGTAAAGCCGAACAGGCCGCCCGCCGTATTGCGGTTCAGATCGTCGTTGACGGAAGTGCGCCGCTCAAATCCGAATTTAAGATTGTGTTTGCCCTTGGACCACAGCATGTTGTCGGCAATGTGCGTGCCGCGGATGGGCGATTGAATGCGCTCCATGTTGGAACTTTCGCCCATCGTCTGAAAGCCGGTAATGGTCACGCGCGGTCCGAACTCCTGCTTCACGCCCTTCAAGCCGATCTGTTTGTTCAGGTCGGAATAGGCGCCGCTATTGAGGTTGATGAACTCGCGCCAATCGTAGTTGAAGCGCAACTCGTTAATCAGCGACGGTTTGAAATTGTGAAACCACGTCACTCCTCCGTTGAAGAACTGGTTCGTGCGCCGTCTGTAAAAAGGATCCACGGCGGCCGTGGCAAACGTGGGGTTGTCGATCTGCCTGCCATGACTCGATAGAAACCGGCCGTAGAGGCGGTCGTTCTCGTTGAACGCGTGATCGACGCGCGAAACGTAGTTGTTTGGATAATCCGTAGACGCCGCATTGGCGCGGAAGTTTGCATTGCCTGAACCCTGACCCGCCACATTCGGGTCGGGAAAGTAAGAGGTGAGCTTCGCACCAATCGCATCCAGGCGGCTGGCGGGAATGCGGTTTCCCGCAAACGGAGCGCGCGCGGCAGCCTCCGGATCGCGCACCACGATGGGGTTGGCTGAGAAATCGCCGGTTTTTTCCGCCGCCGTGGGCACGCTGTAAATGAATGTCGACCCGCGGTTTTCGCGCCGCCCTTCGTAGTTGAAAAAGAAATGCGTCTTATCTTTGCGAATGGGGCCGGAGAAACTCGCGCCAAAAAGATTGTAGTGGAGCGGAGTCTTCGACGCGGCGAAAAACGTGCGCGCATCCAGTTTGTCGTTGCGAAAGTATTCATAGGCGGAGCCATGAAACTGGTTGGTGCCGCTTTTGGTCGTCATCTGCACCACGCCGCCGCCTGTCCGGCCAAGCTCTGCCGAGTAATTGCTGATGGACACGCTGAATTCCTGCAGCGATTCGATGGGCGGGTCGAAATTCAATCCCTGATCGCCCACCAGCACGTTCTGTACATTGCTCCCGTCGACGCGCCAGTTGGTGTTGTTGCCGCGGCCGCCGCCCATGGCGAAGTTAGAGCCCGTGCCCACCTGTACGACAAAGCCGGTCAACCGCGCCAGCTGCGCCGCGCGCCGGTTGATGAGCGGCATGTCCACGATGGTGCGGTTCTCCACCACCGCGCCCACCGACGACGATTCCGTTTGCAGCTGCGGCACCGACGCTTCCACGGTAATTCGTTCCGCCTGCGACCCGACATCCAGCTTCACGTCGACGCGGTGTTGTCCACCGGTCTCCAGAATAAGTTCCGTCATGCGATAGTTTTTGAAGCCCGCCTTTTCCACGTCGAGAAAATATTTCCCCGGTTTGATCAGCGGCAGCGTGTAATGCCCTTCGTTGTTCGATGTGGCGGACCACGCTTCGCCGGTCTCTTGATTGGCGAACTTCAGATGAGCGCCCGGAATGACCGCGGCGGATGTATCGACGATGGTGCCGCTGACAGTGGCCAGCTGGCTTTGCGCGAACAGCGCGCCGGAAAATAGAATCGTAGTGAGAAGTCGCATCAATGCCCCCAATTGGTACTTCGATTCTATACCAGAGTGGAACGGGCTATTTTTCCAGCGCCGCGGCAAGATCGGCGATGATGTCCTCTGTGTCTTCAATCCCCACCGACAGACGCACAAGATTGTCGCGGATGCCCACCCGCTCGCGCTGCTTCGGAGAAATATCGCGGTGCGAACTCATCGCCGGGTAGAGCACCATGCTATGCACATCGCCCAACGAAGTGGCGCGCACCACCAGTTGGAGTTTGTCCATGAATGCGAACACCTGCTCTTTGCCCGCGCCCTTGATTTCGAAACTGATCATTGCGCCATAGACGCCTTGCGGGAAGAGCCGTGCGATGACGCCGGCGTCGGGGTGTCCCGGATCGGCGGGAAAGTAAACCTTCGCTACGCCGGGCTGCGCGGCCAACCACTCGGCGATACGCCGCGCGTTCGCGCACTGCCGTTCAAAGCGCAGCGGAAATGTTTTAATGCCGCGCATGGTGAGGTAGCTTTCAAAGGGCCCCAGAACGGGACCGGCTGTGCGGCTCATCGCGCGCAGCTGTTCGGAGTGTTCTGCATCGGCAATGACAGCGCCGCCCAAAACGTCGCCGTGCCCGGCCAGATATTTCGTGACGCTGTGAACTACGAAATTCGCTCCGAACTCCAGCGGGCGAATCATGACGGGAGTGGCGAACGTGTTGTCCACCACCAGCGCCGCGCCGGCGGCCTTCGTCATCTCCGCAATACGATCCACAGCCCCTACGCGCAGCAGCGGATTGGAGATGGTTTCCATTACCACGCAGCCCGGCTTCTTCTCCGCCAGTGCTTTCTCCACCGCTGGCAAATCGCAGATATCCACCCACGTGGTTTCGATACCCATCGGTTCAAACAGCGATTGCAGCATGCGGATCGTAGCGCCGTAGAGAGCGCTTGCCGAGACCACCCGTTTGCGCCGGTCCAGCAGCGCGCCCAGCAGCGCGAATTGCATCGCCGACATTCCCGATGCCGTGGCCAACGCCGCCGCGCCGCCTTCCAGCGCAAGCAGTTGCTCTTCCAACGCCCGGTTGGTGGGGTTTTCGTAGCGCGAGTAGGAATCACCTTCCACTTCGCGGCCGAATACTTTGTCGAGTGTTGCGACATCTTCATAGACGTAGCTGGACGCCGTGTAGATGGGCGTGGTGACGGGAATCGCTTTGCAATGGCGTTTCCGGTCTCCCGCATGTACGGCTTTGGTCTGGATCTTCAAGTTACTTCCGCTTCCAGCGGACCCCTTCCTTTGTATCTTCCAATACGACGCCTTGCGCCAGCAGCAGGTTGCGAATCTCATCCGAGCGGGCGAAATTCTTTGCCTTCTTGGCTTGCGTTCGCTCCGCCGACAGCTTCTCGATCTCATCGTCCGAAATCGCATTGCCCGCCACTGTGGGCCGCAACACGTCGAAGATGGCATCGAACTTCGCCAGCAGATTCCCCGCGCCGACGCGGTTTCCATCCCGGAAACCTCCGGCATCCATTGCCGTATTCACTTCGCGAACGTATTCAAAAACCGCGCCCAGCGCTTCCGCCGTGTTCAAATCGTCGTCGAGCGCCGCTTCAAATTGACTGATCGCCTTCGCCGCGCGCTCTTCCATCAAGGCATCGACGCCCTCGTCGAAACGCGCCGTATGCAACCGCAACTCAAAGTTGCGCAGCCGGTCGATGGCCGTGGCCGCGGAGCGGAGCCCGTCAAAAGTAAAATTGAGTTGCTTGCGATATGGCACCGAGAGCAGCAAATAGCGCAGAGATTCCGGCGAGTGACCTTTCTCCAACAGATCGCGCAGCGTATAGAAATTGCCCAGCGACTTCGACATCGTCTGGCCTTCCACCATCAGATGTTCGGTGTGCAGCCAGAAGCGCGCGAACGGTTTGCCGCTCGCCGCCTCCGCTTGGGCGATTTCGTTCTCGTGATGCGGAAACACCAGGTCCACGCCGCCGGCATGGATGTCCAGAGTCTCGCCCAGATACTTCATCGCCATCGCCGAGCATTCGATATGCCACCCGGGGCGGCCCGCGCCCAGCTGCGAATCCCAAAAATGTTCGCCCTCTTTGCGCGCCTTCCACAACACAAAATCGCGGGCGTTCTCTTTATCGTATTTATCCGTGTCCACGCGCGCGCCCGCTTTGTTCCCTTCAAAGCGCGTATGCGAGAGTTTTCCATATTCGGGAAAACCGGTGATGCGGAAATAAACCGAACCTTCGCTCACGTAGGTGCAGCCGTTCTTTTCCAGCTGCTGAATCACGTCCACCATATCGCCGATATGATCCGTGGCTTTGCAGACGATCTCGGGCTTTTCCAGCCGTACCTTGGCCGTGTCCTCGAAGAACGCCGCGGCATAACCCGCCGTGTAATCGTAGATGGTTTGACCGGCTTCGGCCGCCTGTTGAATGATGCGGTCGTCGACGTCGGTGAGATTCATCGCGTGACGCAATTCCCAGCCGCGATAACGCAGCCAGCGGCGCAGAATATCCTGCGATGCGAACGTCCGCAGGTTGCCGATGTGTACGTAATTCCACACGGTGGGCCCGCAGGTGTACATGCGCACGGTTTTTCCATCCTGCGGCGCGAACTCTTCCATCCGTAAGGTGAGGGTGTTATGAAAACGCAAAGACATGCAATTGTTCTATGTTAGCAGTATCATCGTATTAGACCCGTCCCGGTAACCTTTCGTTTGATCTCCTTCTCCAATATTCAAAAGCAGTACGGCAAGCAACTTATCTTTGTCGATGCCTCCTTCCAGCTAAACCCCGGTGAGAAGGTAGGTTTGGTGGGGCCAAACGGGGCGGGGAAGACCACCCTTTTCCGCATGATTGTGGGTGAAGAGTTTCCCGACGAAGGCGAAGTTTCGGTTCCCCGCAAGATCACCATCAGCTATTTCCGGCAGGACGTGGAGGAGATGTCGGGGCGTTCGGTGCTCGATGAAGCGATCGCCGGAAGCGGCCGCGCCGGAGCGCTGCATCACGAATTGGAGGAACTCCATCACGCCTTGGGCGATCCGTCCAAAGCGGACCAGATGGATCGCATTCTGTCGCGTCTCGGCGAAGTGCAGGAGGAGTACGAACATCTCGGCGGCTACGCCCTGGAAGCGCAGGCCCGCGAGGTTCTGCAGGGGCTCGGCTTTTTGGAGGAACAGATCGACGGCGATACCGGCGCGCTCTCCGGCGGTTGGAAGATGCGTG
Organism: Candidatus Solibacter usitatus; assembly: GCA_016191645.1. Lineage (GTDB taxonomy): Bacteria > Acidobacteriota > Terriglobia > Bryobacterales > Bryobacteraceae > CADEFT01. The sequence goes on along the minus strand of JACPVQ010000009.1, from coordinate 29,168 downwards.
TTGCCCTCGCCCGCGTATTACTGGGAAACCCGGACGTTCTGCTGATGGATGAACCCACCAACCACCTCGACATCGAGTCCATCATCTGGCTGGAGCAGTTTCTCAAATCCTACCCGGGCACGCTTCTCATGACCACGCACGATCGCGAATTCATGAACCGCGTTGTTTCCAAAATCACCGAGATCGACGCGGGCGAAATCACCGTCTATTCGGGAAACTACGATTTTTATGAACGCGAACGCGCCATTCGCGAGACCAATCAGCAGGCCGCGTTTGCGCGGCAGCAGGCGATGCTCGCCAAGGAGCAGCGCTTCATCGACCGCTTTAAGACCCACGCCGCAAAGGCGGCGCAGGTGCAAAGCCGCATCAAAGCGTTGGATAAGATCGAGAAAATCGAATTGCCCAGGAAACGCCAGGTTGTGAAATTCGAGTTCCGCGCGCCGCCGCGCTCCGGCGATCAGGTGGTCGTGGTGGAAAACCTGTACAAGCGCTTCGGTTCGCGCGTCCTCTACGAGGATTTTCAAGTCACCATCCGCCGCGGCGAGCGCTGGGCCGTCATGGGACGCAATGGCGCGGGAAAAAGTACGTTGCTGAAAATGATCGCCGGAGTGCTCGACCCCGATCAGGGCGTCGTGCAATTGGGCGCAAGCCTCAAAATGGGTTACTTCGCGCAACAATCGCTGGATGTGCTCAATCCGAATCTGACCGTCATGGAACAGCTGCAGCGCGATTTTCCGCAGGATGGGATCGGTTCTTTGCGCACGCTCGCGGGTGCATTTCAGTTTTCCGGCGACGATGTGGAAAAGCTCATTCGCGCTCTTTCCGGCGGCGAGAAATCGCGGCTCGCCATGGCGCGCATGCTCTACGATCCGCCGAACTTTCTAGTCCTCGATGAGCCGACGAATCACCTGGATCTGGCGACGAAAGAGATGCTCGTGGACGCGCTGCAATCCTTTGAAGGCACCATGATCTTCGTCTCGCACGACCGCGCGTTTCTGCGCGGCCTCAGCACGCGCGTTCTGGAATTAGGCGGCGAAAGTGGAACGGATCGCAGCCCTCTACTGTATCCGGGCTCGTATGCGGAATACGTGCAAAGCCTTGGCCACGAAGCTCCAGGCATCCATTCCTAGCCGCATTCCTCGGGAAAAAAATAACGCGCGCGACATGCGCATTATTCAACTTGCCGCCAAGTTCTATTCTTGATTTGTTCTATCCACGTGGGCCCCATGCGCCCTGAACCGCAGTCTCAGGAAGCCGCGCAGATTGCCGGTGAGCCATGGATTGTGCCCCTCCTGCATCGCCTATCATTATCCCAAGCACGCCCATGCAATACCAGCGTAGATGATAGAGTTATCCTCTTCGAAGGACGGATGCCAAGTAGGCCTCATGCTGGCATTCTTCTGCCGTCCCGGCGGCGGCGCCAGTGAAACCGCGATAGGGGAAAGTCGAATGTTTCTGTAATATTTACTTGAAAAATAATAATAGTATCCGTATAATCGATGTAAGGTAACAGACGGTCTCTGAAATCCCGCTGGCTTCGGCTGTGTTTCAGAAGAGGAGGCACTCGCTGCTCCGATGAAGGACCTGGGCAAACTGGCCGCGACACTGCTGCAGCACGCCGATGACGTGGTCTTCGCAGTGCGTGTCGGCAAAGACTGGCACGGCGGTGGTGTGGAGCTTGTCAGCGAACGCGTCCGGGAGATGCTTGGGTACGATCCTCAGGACTTTCTGGATGACGCGGATCTCTGGTTCCGTTCCGTTCATCCGCAGGACCGCGAAACCCTCGGCCAATCCACCATAAGAATCCTTTCCACCGGCAAGCCCGAGTGCCGCGTGTACCGCTTGCGCCATAAACTGACGCGGGAATACCGCTGGATGGAAGACAAGTGCATTCCACACCGCGGCGCAAACGGCAAGATCACCAGGCTGGTGGGGTTCGCCCGCGATATCACCCAGCGCCTCGCCAGGAGCGAAGTGATTTTGCAGTCCATCCTGGAAAGCACGTTGGACGCCATGGTGGCTGCGGATGAGAATGGCGTCATTCTAAAAGCCAACCATTTAGCGGAAGAGTTGTTCGGATACGGCAACGGAGAATTGGACGGCCGGCCCCTCAGTGCGCTGCTCCAGGCCGATTCCATTGCCCGCGCGAAGAACGCCGTGGAATTTCCCGTCGACATTTCGCTGAATACCGTTACCATTGACGGCAGGAGCGTCGCCGTCCGCGTGATCAGAGACAGTGCCGTTCGCCTGCGGATGGAACAGGAGAAGCAGGCGTTGGAACAGCAGTTCCGGCAAGCGCGGAAGGTGGAAGCTCTCGGCCGTTTGGCGGGCGGCGTGGCGCACGATTTCAATAATATTCTCATGGTCATCAACGGGCACAGCGACTTGCTGATGAAGCGAGCGGCCCAGGACGATCCGTCCCTGACATCGTTGAACGAAATTCGCAAAGCCGGACAGCGTGCCGCTTCCTTAACTCAACACCTTCTGGACTTCGGCAGAACGCAGGACCAGGGGAAGAAAGTTTTGGACCTGAACCGCTTTGTCCAGGACTCCCTCAACATGATGCGCCGCGTGGTACACGAGGACGTCGTAATGTCCGCCGATTTGACCCCGGACCTGGGTCAGATTGAAGCCGATCCCTGTCATATTGATCAGCTCATTTTGAATCTCGTCGTGAATGCCAGCGATGCAATGCCTAACGGTGGCCGCCTGAGATTCGAAACCAGGAACGTCGAACTGGACGCGGACAGTGTGCGTGATCATCCCGGCGTTGCTCCCGGTCCTTTCGTGGAGTTGGTGATCCGCGACACGGGGACGGGAATCGATCCGGAGGTTCTTCCTCATATCTTCGAAGTGTTCTTCACTACAAAGGGCTACGGCGAGGGGACTGGATTAGGACTTTCCACCGTCCATAACGTGGTGAGTCAGGTGGGCGGCTTTCAGATTGTGCAAAGCGAACTGGGCGTGGGTACCGCGTTTCATGTGTACTTGCCGCGGCTGGCGGGGAGAACGGAAGTGGTGGACGATGCGCCGGCCGCCGTTCTTCCGCAAGGAAACGGCGAAACCGTTCTGTTGGTGGAAGACCAGGTGGAAGTTCTGCAACTGGTCCGCACGATGCTGGAAGGACTGGGCTACACGGTGCTGTCCACCTCCATCCCGGCGGAGGCGTTGCGGATTGCCGCGGAACATGTGGGAAAGATTCATCTGTTGCTCTCCGATGTCGTGATGCCGGAACTGAGTGGACCCGATCTGGCTCGACGCATTCAGTGGGCAAGACCAAATATCAAAACCGTTTTCATGTCCGGTTATACCAGCGATTATTACGCCGCGAACCCGGGTTTATGGGAGGCCAGGAGCTTTCTGCAAAAGCCGGTCAGCGCCGCGCTCCTGTCCGCGAAAATTCGCGAGGCCCTGGGACCTCCGCGTCCCGCGAGGATCGTTGTTGTCGATGACGAAGAGAGCGTGCGCTCCGTTGTCGCCGCCACTCTCCAGTCGGCGGGTTACGAGGTTCTTTGTTTCGAAAACGGAAGTCTCGCCGTGGAAGAGGCGGAACGAAACGAGATCGACCTCATGATCACCGATCTGGTGATGCCGAAACAGGAAGGTTTGGAAACCATCCGCCAGGTTCACGAACGGTGGCCGCATTTGAAGGTCATCGCCATGTCCGGCGTGTTCGGCGGCCGCTACCTGGCCATGGCGGGAAAGATGGGTGCGCACGACACGATCGCCAAACCGTTCTTGCCGCAGCAATTGTTGGAGAAGGTGCGCGAATTGCTGCACAATGATGTAGCGGATCGCGTCGCCTAGAGAGTGTGCTCTGTGTATTACTAGACTTTTGAAATCTTCCAGGCTGTGCTGCTGTGGGGCAGATCTCCAGATCTGCGAGGCGGTCTCCAGACCGCCTCTGCCGCGTGTGTCGGTACGCTGAACTCGGCTGCACCGCAGCCGCTGGCCTCTGGCGAGGCCATGCGGGATCTGGAGATCCCGCGGCAGGTCTGGAGACCTGGCCCCACAAGTCTATAGTCGTTCCAATCGCGTGTTCGCGTCGCCGAACTTTTCCAGCTTCACTCCCATGCGATCCATGATCGAAAGGTACAAGCTGCACATCTTGCGATTCTCGTCGCCTGCCTTCAGGTAGTCGAGCGTTCGCCCCGTTTGCAGCGTTCCGCCGAGCCCGCCGGCCAGCACCACCGGCAGCCGCGAGTTGTCGTGCTTGCGGCCGTTCCACATATTGGAAAGGAACATCAGGCACGAATTGTCCAGCACCGTGCCGTTGCCTTCCGGCATGCTGTCGAGCTTTGTTGCCAGGTACGCCAATTGACTCAAGTGGAAGCGCGAGATGCGCTCGTAACCATCCGACAAATTGTCGTGCGATGCCGCATGATGGCCTTCGCGAACTTGCAGAAATGGATAGTACATCGCCGAAAGATCGCGCGCCAATAGAAGCGTCGCCACGCGCGTCTTGTCCGTCTGGAACGCAATGGCGACAATGTCGCACATCAGCCGCGCGTGTTCGCGGCCATCTTCCGGCAATCCGTTCGCCGGGCGATCCATCGTAAATACGGGCCGGTTCTTGAGCTTGGCCAGATCGTCCGCTTTGTCTTTGTTCTTGCGCATGCTGTCGACGCGTTTTTCCACCTCGCGCACGCTGCTCAGGTACTCATCCAACTTTGCTTTATCGCTGGAACTGACTCTGCGGCTCAGCGCTTCGGCGCGCTCTTTCACGCGATCCAGAATGCTCATGTTGCGCAGGCTGCCGCGATTCTCAAAAAGATTGTCGAACGCCAGCGACGGATAGACCTCATTGGGCACCGGCGAATCCGGAGTCTGCCAGGAGATGTGCGAGCTGTAGGCCATCGAGAAGTTCGTCTCGTGGTACCCGGTCATCGGCTGCTCGCACGCCAGCACCATGCTAGGCAGCGCGGTGTCCTGGCCAATGCGGTTGGCGATCATCTGATCGACAGTGATGCCCGCTCTGAGAATCGGGCCCTTCTGAATCATCGCGCCGGAAAGCAAGCTGCCCGTCTGCGCGGGGTGAATGCCCTGGCCCGTCGCCGGTTTGTTGAACAGGCCTTCGATGACGTTGATCTTCTGCTTCACGGGCTCCAGCGGCGCCAGCGTCTTGCTCAGCTTCATGTCCGCGCCGAAACCTTCGGCGCTCCAATGATTCTCGTTGATGCCCGTGCCCATGAACAGCGCGGCGAAACGTTTCGGAAAGAGATCCGCCGGCGTTGTGCCTGCCAGTGCGGAAATCGATTCCATCCACGGCAAGGCCATGGTCACACCCGCGCCGCGAAGCACCGTGCGGCGGGAAATGCGCTGCGAGTTCGCCATCTTATTCACCTTTCTGTGCGTACGAACCGGGGCTTCGTCCATTGCGGAACTGTGGGCTCGTAATAATTGACTCTATCAAAGGAGCGAAGCGATTTCCATTGGCCCGCAGACTGGCCTGCATCTTTTCCAGCAGCGGCTCATCGGAAAGCAGAAGGGAGCGGCCCAGCGCGTAGACCAACAACTTGCGCGCCAGATTGTCCAGGAAATCTTTCTCGCGCCGCTCGCGGATGTAGGTTTGCAGGCCGTCGAATCCCGTGCCTTCACTGCCGCCGGGAAATACGGCTCGTGTTTCCACGGGGCGGCCAGCCAAGTCTTTGGAACGCTTTTCGCCGATGGGCCCGTATCCTTCAAATGCCAGGCCGAAAGAATCGAAGCGCGCATGACATGCGGCGCAAGCCGCGTTCTCGCGATGCTTGGCCAGCATGTCGCGCAGCGGCAAATCCGATTTCGCCTCATCGTTGGGCAAGTCGGGAACGGCGGCGGGAGGCGGCGGGATAGTCTCTCCCAGCACGCGGCGCGCCACCCAATATCCGCGCTTCACCGGGCTGGTTCGCAGACCAGGAGAATTCTGTGTAAGGAACGCGGACATGGCGAGCAGGCCGCCGCGTCCGTAGGTGCGCGCATCGTCCACGCGCACCCATTGATCGCCCTTCACCTCAGGCATTCCATAGTGACGGGCCAGCGCCGCATTCACAAACGTGTGGCTGCCGTAGAGCAGATCGAGAACGGAGCGCCCACCGCGGATGACATCCTCGATATAGCGGATGGGTTCTTCGAACATCGCCTGCCGCAGTTCGTTGTTGAAGCTGGGAAAGCGTTCGCGATCCACCGCGTTGTGCTCTTCAAAACGCCGGAAATCCAACCAGTTCGCGGCGAACTCCGTCGTCAGCCCGCGCACGCGCGAATCCTTCAACATGCGCCGCGCCTGCGCCACCAGCACCTCGGGCCGTTGCAAATCACCGGCCGATGCGTGGCGTAACAACTCCTCATCGGGCATGGTGGACCACAGGAAATAGCTCAGCCTGCCGGCGAGTTGATGACCGCTCAGCGGACGCCGCGCCGATGCCGCGGACGTGACCCGCGCCTCCGGAAGATCCAGGCGGTAACAGAAATCCGGCGACATGAGCACGCTGACGATGGAGTCGCGCATCGCTTCTTCGTGCGTCAACGCGCTCTTGTCGCGAAGCGAGCGGTAATAACCGAGCAGGTCCTCGCGCTCCGCCTTGAGCAAAGGCCTGCGATAGGCGCGCGCCGCGAATTTCAGCAGCGCATCCAGATGTTGCGCTTCCGCCTCCGCGCGCAGCCGCTCTACTTCACGAATGGTCGCGTTCACGCGCTGGAAATGATCTTCAATCGCCTGCAACGCCACCGGATCATTGCTGTCGTCGGCCTTGGCTTTCGCGATGTAAGTATCGCGCAGGCCGAAGATGATGGCGGAGGCCGTGACCGCTTTGTCCGGCGGCCGCTCGCTGCCCGATTCGCGCCCCATGCCGCGCACTTCGCCGCTCTGGTTGAAGAAATATTGCACGTATGTGCGTGTCGTGTAATCGGCGATGAAATCGAATTCCTGCCACAGCCGCTCCAACTCCTTTTTTCCTTTTTCGTCCAGAATGAGTTCGATGAGCGGAGTATCGTCGCGGAAATAACCCATTACGTTGTGAAACCCCGCGCTTAACAAGCGTCCCTTGTCTTCCGAATCATCGGGGAAAAACCGGCCGCGCTCGCGGATATAGAATGCGTCGGGGAAAACGGAACTGAGCCGCGCGAATGCGGCCTCATATTGCGGGCGTTGGCCCGCGGGCGCCACCAGATCAAGATCGCCCGCGCGCGCTTTGAGCGACAGCGCGGCCCAGCGCACGGCGGCTTCTCCTCCCAGCCCGGCCATGCGCGGCGTGGTTTGCACAACCGGCGCAGGGTCACCCTCATTGCGCAAGGCCTCTTTGTCGAAATTACGCCGGTGCGACGCGAACTGGCGCAGCTTCCAATTCATGAGCGGCTGCGATGTGGCGGCGAGCCCTCTTACTTTCGGGCTGGCGAACTGCATCGCCGTGTGTTTGCGGATGCGCACGACGAAATCGCGCATCTCCACGCACTTCGCGCGCAAGCCGTCCGTCCCGGTCCCGCTTGGCGCCGGCAGTGCGCGCCACATTGCTTGCAGTTTGGCGATGGGCCCCACGACATCCTTCGGTTCTTCCAGAATCCGCCAGATCAGAGGCAGATACTTCGCGCTCACTTTTGCTTCAGCAGCAATTGCCGACAATGTCGCGTTCGGCTTTCCCAGCGCCGCGCGATGCCGGTAGCGCCATGCGGCCTGAAAGTAATCCGCGTAATCGGTGGGTTGGCGCGCGTAGAAATCGACAATCCGCTGGATGGTGTATTTCTCGCGATCCGTTTCCACCAGCATCGGATGCGTCGCAAACGCGAACCCATCGGGCGTCAGCACCATGTTGTTCGCCACTTCGCGCGCCGCTTGCAGATATTTCGAAAGCAAGGCCGGCGACATGGACAACGATTCGCCGGAGTTGTCGAACCCCGCCGGATTGGCCGGATCGACGGGAAATTCCCGCGTCGGCCGCAAGTCCACGCCGGTCAAATCGCGAATGGTGTAGTTGTACTCCGCGTTGCTCAAACGCCGCGCCAGCACGACACCTGGATCGCCGGCATTGCGGCGTGCTTCTTCGTTGCGTACGGCCTTGACCCAATCAATGACCGCTTGCCGCGCATGGGATGCGGGCTGCGGCGTCTGCTTCGGCGGCATCTCGTTCGCATGCAGCTTCTCCATCACCAGCGCCCAGCGCCCATGGTCGCGCACGACTTCGGCGACGCTGGAATACCCGCGCAGATCGAATTCCGCGGCCGGTTTGTCGCCGCTGTGACAGGAGACGCAATAGCTGTTCAGAAACGGCCGCACGGTCTGTTCAAATCCGCGCTCCAGGCCGGGCGAAGCCGCGCGCAGCACGGGTATGGCGACAATAATCGCAACAAGGGCGCAACGAATCATGGGGTCACCACGTTTATATCACAGGTTAAGGACGGCTCGACAGAAACAAAACCATCCGCGCAAAGCTGTACAACGTCGCCGCCAAACAGATGCCGGCCGCCGCCTGCCACACCTTCTCCGTCTTCGATCCGGGCATGCGCGGTTCGCCCGCCACATAGGCGATTCCGAAACCGGCGGCCAGTCCGCCCAGGTGCGCCGCGTTATCCACTTGCAGTCCGGGCAGCAGGCCGAAGAGAAATCCATAGATGGCCCAGCGAATGTAATGGCCGCGAATCGCCGAGCCCATCGCCGTATTGTGCCGCACGCCCAGCGCGATCATCGCGCCGATCAATCCGAACACCGCCGCCGACGCCCCGATGCTCAGCGCCGGGCTCCAAAAGCTGCTCGCGATGAAGCCCGCCACCGACGCCACAAAGTAGAACACCAACAGCCGCGCCGAGCCGTACATCTCTTCCACTTGCGCGCCCAAATCCATCAACGCCCACATGTTCATGAGGATGTGCAGCACGCCGCCGTGCAGAAAACCCGCCGTCACCAGCCGCCAATACTGCCCGCGCACAATGGCTTCCGGATATTTTCCGCCAAACAGAAACAGCGTCATCCCTTCGATGGTGAACAACGATCCGCCGCGTTCACCCTGCATATCGTAGAGCAGCGTCGCCAGAAACAACGCGAAGTTCACCAGCAGGATCATCGTCGTGGTAAATCGCGCGTGCGGAATGAGGCCGCCCAGAATGTCGCCGGGCGAGCGCACGTCAATGGCCCGCGGGCCGACGGTAGCTTCGCAATAAGGGCAAGTGCGGTCAGAGGTGGTGATGAATGCCCGGCAGTTCGGGCACATGCGGCGTTTGTCCACTACGTTCGATTGTAGCGTTGATCGTCAGGCTACTGGCAGTCTACCGTCAGCGTGACCGCCGGTACTACAGCATCCGCGTTTTGGGTCCGGTACTCCCAACGGATTTCGCCCCTGTTCCCATCGCGAGCGGTGTGAAATCCCGCGCCGAAATTCGCGGCGGTGACTTCGCTGGCAGCGGGAACGTTGGTTCCAACCTGAGCGCCGCCGCCGGGAAGGGAAGTCTGAAAGTCGAACGTTCCCTGCGCCGCCGGGCTCATCAATCGAAACCGCAGCACGCCCGATCCCGATGCACTGCCCGTGCGCATGCGAAACACAAACGGCAGCGTGCCGGAAACAGAGAGGCCGGCATCGGAGCGCGTCACCTGCGGCGCGCCCGCGCCGGCCTTTACGTCACACGCTGCGCCGACGCTGACCGTCAGCGGCGTGGACCGTTGCTGCGCATGCAAAAACGCGGCGCTGAGAGAGAGGAGGAGAAAGAGCCGCATTTGCATGCTCTCCATTCTTATCGCCTTTTGTGGCCGCCCGAGAATGAATCCGCCGGTACAGTACGCTCAGAACCCGCCTTGCCCTCACCAACGCTATTGAAGCTATTTACCGTTCGCGGATGAGTTTCAGAATGCGGCCGAATTCGGCGATCAGGTGAAGAGTTTTGTTGGGACCGAGCCACCAGATGCAAACGCAATCTGTATCGGCAATGAAGACGCCGGATTTATCGGCGGCAACGGTGTCATCCGGGCGCTGCACCGTCGTCATCGCCCCGCATCCTTCTCAGCCATGCAGAAAGTCCTCTGGCAGACCGGGTGGACTGAGCGTGGATGCGAACGGGCCTCCGCAGGTGTTGCCGATCTGTCAGGTTTGAGTTACCCTGTTGCTATGGGTGCCATGAAGGGTATTACGATTAAGCTCCCAGAAGCAACCGTGCGACAACTCAGGCAGCAGGCTCGCCAGTGCGGACGCAGCGTCGCCGCACTCGTTCGCGAACGCGTCGAAGCTCCGCCTCACGGTGGTGGGTCGGTCTATGCGATTACCTCCGACCTCGCCGGCAGCCTTGCCGGTGGACGGTTACCGGCGACGAACGCCCGCGCCAAATTCCGGCGATCATGATCACGATCTGCGACACAGGTCCGCTTCTCGCGTATCTCAATCGCAACGATCCGCATCACGCCTGGGCTGTCGCGCTCATGAAACAAGTGCGGCCTCCGATGCTGGTCAGCGAACCCGTACTCACTGAGGTTGCGTACTTTCTGCGCGAAGACGGTCTGGCGGTCGATCCGCTGTTCCAACTGCTCGAACGCGAAGCGGTTCGGCTGGGGTTCGATCTTTCGACGCACTGGCCTCGCGTCCGAACGCTGATGTCGCGGTACCGGCAAATGGACCTGGCCGATGCTTCGGTAGTCGTCATGAGCGAGTTGCACGCGCGATCCCAGGTGTTGACCATTGATCGGAAGGACTTCAGCGTGTATCGGCGGAACGATCGTCAGGTGATCGATTTCGTCGCGCCCCCGAAACGGTGAAAGGGCACTGGACGTTGTTGCGCAAGAATTGGCTCCCCACACTGGACGCAATTCGAACTCTTGCTGCATGAAACACGGCCCGCTCGAACTAACAGAACTGCTTCACCGACAGCAGGACATCAGCAGAGCCCGCACCCTTATCCGAGTTTGGCACCCAGGCTGGACGATTATGCAACCCTGGGCTGAGCACGTCGTGCTTCGCGCATTTCTCTTAAGACGCCTCTACGGCTCCCTTAGGTATTTTGTAAAGAACTCCTCCATCCTTTTGGTAGTGGGATCAAGCCATGGGGGGACGTTGAAGAAGCCGTGCTTTGCACCTGGGGCGGTGAACAACTCGCCCGGGACTCCAGCGGCTCTTAGCCTCTCCGCCATGTCCACGGAGCCGCTGTACGGCACAACTGGGTCCGCATCCCCATGCAGGAAGAGGAACGGCGCGGAGTCTCTTGTGACATGGTTAATCGGCGAGGAATCAACCCAAAATCTAGGATTCTCGGCATAGGAGACACCGAAATACATTGCCCAGATTCTCTGTATAGTCGCAGCCTGCGTTGATTCCGTCGCAAGACGGACGATATCAACCGATGGGTTGAACGCCGCCACTGCCTTTACAATCCGCTGCGGCATGACGCCGAGTGAAGCGGCTGCGTAGCCTCCTAATGACCCCCCGGCGACGCCGATGCGCCGGGCATCTATGTTGTATTCAGCCGCGTGGTCCCGAACCCAGCGTACGGCGGAAAGAGAATCATCGATAGCGACTGAGGCCCGGCCTTCGCTCGGCATGGTGTACTCGATGCAGACACCTGCAAAGCCCCGAGTGGCCATATGCCTTGGCTTGTCGCGAGAATGCCGCCTTGAAGCGCTCCGTGCCACCGTGGATATAAACCACCGCCGGAGCCGGGGATCTCCCGCCCCTCGGAAGATAGAGGTCCAATCGCAGTTCTCGGCTACCGTGGACTTGGTAGACGATATCGTACTTCTCAGTGACGTCCTTGAGATCCACTGGGGTACTTCCGACCTGACCGTGAACCATAGTGGCGAATGCAACGACAGCAACAGTTCGCATGACGTGCATGTTAACACTACGATCAGCAGACGGCTGGCGTGAATCGAGACAGCCAGCGCGATTGCGGCACGCTCGCCGGGGTCGAGGGCGGTCAGAGTCCCATCAAAGGGGGAATCCGGCAGGATTTCCAGCCAGGCGGGTGACTGCGCGATCCATGCGCGGGCAACAGCCGGGGTTCGGTAGTCGCGAAGTTCAGCGGCAACCGTCTGTGGAACGATGATGCGGGTATAAAGAGGCGCGAGGACGTCAACCGCGCCGATCAGTATGTGGTAATTGAGCGGGCTCGTGTCGGGCGACAACGATCATTTGGGCGTTGCAGGAATATCCAGACCAGCCAAGTCATGTTCAAAATCCTCGGCCGTGTAAGTCTCGATCGCATGATCTTTGAGGAGGGAGTCAAGTTCAAAGCGCGAAGGAATGCCGAGAAGAGTGCGAAGCTGGTACGCGGTAATTCTCCGCTCCCGGAAAGCTTCGAGCGCCATGGCCTGGAATGCCGCGCCCGCGGGATCGTGGTCCGTCAGCCTGAGCGCAGCGGCCAGATCATCGGGAACTGTGACGGTGACCTGCATGCTTTGAGTATAACCGAATTGCATTTTAATACGAATTGTGGGGGAGTTCTGCACCATTGTGAGACCATTTCGCGGGCACGTTTGCCGACCGTGAAGCAATTTCGTTTTCGACACCATCGCCGGAGGCTACGTTCCCAACGGCGTGGCGGCGAATTCGGCGGCGATCGATCAGGGGGATGGAACCTTTTCCTCGCCTCGCCTTTCGCTGTCGAATGTCGATTCCGCCTCCATAGGCGACGGCAACCCGGCCCTTGCCATCGCGTTTGGCTCAACCGTCGTCTTGGTGCAGGGCACTGGAACCGGCAGATGCTCAAGGCTAAAGCCGCTTGCCGTCACCAACAACCCTATTGAACATTCATGCCGCTGTTGTGTCTGCCGAACGGCCACCACGCCTGACGGTCGAATCCCCCATAGCGGAAGGTCCGAATTCGCGCTTGCGTTGCCGGCAACAGCAGGAATTTCTGGAACGCGGTTGCTCCTTCCACGTTGATCCCCGCTACTTTTTCCGGGTTCGTCAGCACCGTCACCATCACGCGTTGAAAAATGGGATCGGCCGACACGAGGACCTCCTGTCCCGATGGCTTGACGGATTCCAGGTACCTCAGAAAGGGAGCCAGTCCCCACAATGCGTAGGCCCCGATTCGCGCCGCGGCCTCCACCACCGGCTGATCGCGCAATCCCATATCCATGTACCACGGCCCTTGCTCGGGACGCCCCGCGCTTTCCCATAGCGTTTGTTCCAAATAGCGCTCCGACCCGGCGTTGTTGACAAGAAACGGGGAGCCGCTTTGCGCGATGCGCCGGAACGCCTCGGCCACATCCGGGAGCCCGCGAACATTCGCCGGGTCGCTTGCCGGGCCAACCAGAACGGCCTGGTTGGCGAACACCATCAGCGGGTACAACCCCATTCCCTCCGCCAGAAACGCCTGCGTTCCCACATGGCCGTAATGCGCAATCACCAGATCGGCCTCCCCCTTCCTGGCCTCGCCCCACGGGTCCTCCCCGATATAACTCAGTTCCACGCGATACTTCCCCTGCTGCTCGAAAGCGGGCGTCAACTCCCGCAATAAATCGTCGGGCGTGTTCACCAGGGCAACGCGCACCTTCGATGTTTGTGCCGCCGCCAATCCGCACGCGGCGAACAACAAAAACGCTCTCATCCTACCCATAAATAATCTCCTCTTCGAATAACCTTGTTATACTGCCCTTACGATGGGGCCAAGTTCGAGTTCCAAACTACACCGGCGTAGGCGTGAAAGGCTTTAAGGAATGCTGAAAAGATTCTGAAAACTTCTGAAAGACCCTTATGTCCAGCCTGATCAGCAACTTGTACGAGTTCGGCCCGTTCCGCCTGGACACTGCCAAACGCCTCCTTTTCCATCAAGACCAGATGGTTCCGCTCAACCGGACGGCCATGGAAACCCTGGTTGTCCTGGTGGAAAGTCACGGCGAACTGGTGGAAAAAGCGGAACTCATGGGCCGCGTTTGGCCCGGCACGGCTGTCGAAGAGAATAATCTTAACCAGAGCATTTCCACGCTGCGCAAGGCGCTGGGAGAAAGTTCCACCGGGCCGCCCTACATCGCGACGGTCTCGGGACGCGGCTACCGCTTTGCCGCCGATATCCGGCGCGTCGCCGTCGAGGAGCCTCTTCCGCCGCGTCCCCCGCGAAGATCGGTCGTTACCAAAGCCGCAATCCTATTCGCCATCGCCGCCCCGGCAACTTGGGGAATTTACAAGTGGGCGTCCAGACGAGCCGGCGTCGCCGCACAGCCTCCACTTCGCTCGCTCGCCGTCCTCCCTTTTCAATCCCTGACGGCCGCGGCCGGCGAAGAATACCTCGGCCTCGGCATCAGCGATGCCCTCATTACGCGCCTCAGCAATGTCCGCAACGTCATCATCCGCCCCACCAGTTCCGTCGTGCGCTACGCCGAGGGATCACAGGACGCAATTGCCGCCGGCCGCGCGCTCAAGGTCGACACTGTCTTGGAGGGAAAGCTGCAGCGCTCCGGCGATCGAATTCGCCTCACCGTGCAGTTGCTTCGCGTCGCCGACGGCGTTCCGCTTTGGGCCGGCCGCTTCGATCAGCAATTCACCGGCATCTTCGACCTGCACGATTCCATCTCCGAGCGCGTCACCAACGCGTTGATTCTGCAACTCACTTCCGAAGAGAAAAACCGCATCGCCAAACGGCATACGGCAAACCCGGAAGCATATCGCGCCTACATGAAGGGGCGCTACCATTGGACCCGCAACACGCCCGACGATCTGGAAAAAGCCGTTGAGCATTTCCAGCAGGCCATCCGCCTGGACCCGGAATACGCCTTGGCCTACGCGGGGATCGCGGATTGCTACGTCTTCGGCAGAGGACAATCGGGCAGCCGCCGCGCTTCTCCGCTGCGCGACCGCTATCCGATCGCCAAGGCGGCCGCGGCAAAAGCGCTTGCTCTTGACGGCACTTTGGCCGAAGCCTATGCCCCGCGCGCCTATCTCAAACTGGCCTATGATTGGGATTGGGCGGGCGCGGAGAAAGACTTTCTGCGCGCCATCGAATTGAATCCGGGCTACGCCGCCGCTCATCAATGGTATGCCGAATGCCTGATGTATCTGGGCCGGTCGAAGGAAGCGCTGGCCGCCGTCGAACGGGCGCGGGAACTCGATCCGTTTTCCCCAGCCGTCAACGATAGCTTGGTGCGCGTGCTTTACTACGGCCGTCAGTACGACCGCGCTTTGCGGGAGTGCCTCAACACCATTGAACTCCACCCCAACTTCGACCAGGCGCATATCCTGCTTGGCCGCGTTTACGAAGAGAAGGGCATGCTGCCGCAGGCGATCGCCGCCTTTCAAAAGGCGGTCACTCTTTCCGATGGACTGCCCGGAGCCTTGGCGTCGCTCGGCCACGCCTACGCGGTGTCGGGCAGGCGCGCCGATGCGCGCAACGTCTTGCGGGACTTGCAGGAACTTTCCAAACAGCGCTACGTTTCGGGCTTTCTCATCGCCATGGTCTTCGCCGGTTTGGACGAGAAAGACAACGCCGTGGAATTGCTGGAGAAGGCCTACGAACAGAGGGATGCCGGGCTTCGGGCAATCAAAGTCGATCCCAAACTGGACAAGCTTCGCACCGCGCCGAAGTTCCAAGCCCTCCTTCGCCGCATCGGCTTCGATCCCAATCCCTGAAATCTTACCAAACTGGTTGGAGGCTACTAGCAAGATTTCCTTTGGTTGTACTACTAGACTCTAAAATTTCGCAATGGCGCGAAGATTCCTTTGGTTGTGTGGGGCAGGTCTCCAGACCTGCAAAGGGATCTCCAGATCCCTTTCGGCCGCGAAGCGGCCGCCTTTCGGGCCGCTCTGCAAGCCGCCGTCGGCATGACAATCACACCCAACAGAGGCGATCTGGAGATCGCCTCGCAGAGCTGGAGCTCTGCCCCACACAGCAGCACAGCCGCAACCAAGAGAATCTGGCGAGAATTCAAGGTCAAGTAGTACACAGCAACCCTACACCGCGATCGCCTCCGCCTCCCGCGGGCGCAGGCAAACCAGCCGCGGCGTCGCGATCCCGCAGCCGCAGGGCGGCGTGGCAATCCGCGCCGTCAACTCCGTCCCCACGCGCAGCAGATTGTACTCTTCACAGCCCAGGCCGGATAAGACCAGTTCGCCATCGTCCTCCAGTTCGAAAAAGCAATTCTCCTCTACGATGTGCAGCCCTTCGTGCGCGTCGCACTCCCAGGCCAACAACTCCTGGCCGAAGCCGCGGAATTGTTCGAACACGGGCACGGGAAACGCGCGCCATAACAACTCGCGCTCGCGCGCCGTAAGCCGCCCATGCTTGAGCCCTGTGAATGGAATCAATGCTGTCTCAACACATGACAGGTCCACGCGTTTACTGAGCGCGAGCCCGGCCAGTTCCGCCAACCGCTCCCAGGGTCCCGCCAGCGTTTCCGGCGCAAACGACGCCACCTCCTCCGCCTCGCGGTAAGGAAAGCAGCGGATTTGCGCGCTTTCCTGAAATCCGGCGCAGAGAATCGCCGTGCGCCCCGTGCTGCCCAGCGGAGCTTCCAGAGGCCGCAGCGCCGGCGGCCCGTGGTTCCAGTTGTAGAAACGCGCCGGGCGCGACAGGAAACGGTCCAGCGGAACGCGTTGGAATTGCCGCAGGAAACCGCCGATGCCCGCATCGTTTTCCGGCAGCCGTCCCGATGGCCTCAATTCCATGCGCGCCAGCAGTGTGTCCAACCTCGCCAGGCGCACGCTGCGCGCCGCGCGCCGCCCGTGTTTCCAATGAATACGTAGAATCATCCTATTGATAGAGTGCCTGCCCGATAGAAAAACTCTCCGCCCAAATCCAGTAGTGAGACAATACGGCAATGAAAACCGGAGCCCGGCACCTGGAATCTCTGCGCGACGGCCGCGAGGTGTTCCTCCTGGGACGCCGCGCCGGCGACGTCACCGTTCATCCCGCTTTCCGCAATTCCGCCGCCTCGGCGGCGCACCTCTACGATTTCCAATGCGCCGCGGCGAACGTGGAAAAGATGACCTTTCCGTTGCCCGATACCGGCGGTCGCGTCAACCGCTGCTGGCAGCTGCCGCGCAACTACCGCGAGTTGGTCCTGCGCCGCGAAGCGTTGACGGCGTGGGCGGAAACGCATTTCGGGTTTCTGGGCCGCTCTCCGGACCACGTTGCATCCTGCATTTCCGGGATGTTCATGGGCATCGGGGAATTCGAAACCTACAACGCGCGGCGCGCCGGAGCCCTGCGCGATTACTATCGCTGGGCCCGTGACAACGATCTGTTCCTCACCTACGTCATCATCAACCCCATGGCAGACCGCGGCCGCGGATTGAACGAACAGCCCGATCCCTTTCTCGTGTTGCGCGAAGTCGAACGCGACGCGCAAGGCCTCATCGTGCGCGGCGCAAAGATGCTCGCCACCGGTTCCATCATGGCCAACGAAGTGTTCGTCACCTGCATCCAGCCGCTGCAGTCCGGCGAGGAACCCTACGCCCTGTCGTTCGCCGTGCCCATGAACGCGCCGGGATTGAAAGTGCTTTCGCGTAAGTCCTACGAACTGTCGGCGGGTTCGCCGTTCGACAATCCGCTTTCCTCGCGCTTCGATGAGAACGATGCCGTGCTCTACTTCGAAGATGTTCGCGTCCCCTGGGAGCGCGTGTTCATCGATGGCGACGCGGGGATGTGCCGGCGGCAGTTCCACGCCACTCCGGCGCATGTTTTTCAGAACTATCAATGTCAGATCCGCCTCGCCGTGAAGATGCGGTTTCTGGCGGGCATCGGCAGGAAGATCGCCGAAGCGAACGGAAGCTCAGCTTTTCCGCAAGTGCGGGAAACATTGGGCCGGCTGGCGGCCGACGCGGCCATGGTGGAGGGGCTGCTGCTCGCCATGGAGGTCAAAGGCGGCATGCATGGCGACTATTTTGTCCCCGACCGGCACCTGCTTTACACGGCGCAAGTGCTCACGCAACAGCTCTACCCGCGCGTGATTGCTTCTCTACGTGGCTTGGCCGGCGGCAGTCTCATCATGCTGCCTTCCGGTGTCGAGGACCTGGAAAGCGCCGAAACGGCGCAGTACGTTTTGAAGGCCCAGGGCAGTACATCGATGAGCCCGCTCGAACGCGTGCGCTTCTTCAAGCTGGCTTGGGACGCGATCGGCTCCGAAGCAGAGCCGGTCTGGAGACCGCCTCGCAGATCTGGAGATCTGCCCCACTAAAAGCTATCCCAGTCTAGTCTTCCGCACCGGCCCGGCGACGATTTCCGTCTTGATCGGCTTCTTGGGCACGGAGGAACGGGTGCTCGCCTGAATCCTCTTCACCTGGTCTGTCACGCACACCAGAAACATCGGCTGGCGGGCGTTCTTCAGCACGTCGATCACGCGCTCGTTGGAATCTTCCAGGTAGATGGACTTGCCGTCCGTCACCAGGTGCAATGTGGAATTCAAAGCCATGACGTCGCTCAGGCGCTTTCCCATTTCGCGTTGCAGAAAGCGCAGCACGCGGCGGATCTTTTGCAGCGAGAAACCCTTTCGCCTCAACTCCGCGATGACGGAAATCTCCACTACTTCTTCACTGGAGTAAACGCGCTTGTGCCCCTCGTGGCGCGGGGAAACCACTTTCCGCTCGTCCCACCATTGCAGCTGCCGCAAACTCACTCCGCTCAACCGGGAAACTTCGCTGCTGGCGTACAGGCTCGCCGCCGCCGAATCAACTTTGACCTTTTTTGTTTTGAACATGGGGCACCCTTTGCGTTTCAATTACCGCCACAACAAATTCTACCGGAAATGTACTGGAAGTCAAGCGGAACATCGAACAACTTTCGTAACTCATTATTGCGGAAGGAGAAGTACTTGCGCCTTCCCTCAATCCGGCCTCCCAGTATACCTCCCCCCGCCCCGTCTATTCCCGCCGGTCAATCGGGCATCAACACGCGGATCGCCTTGTTCCCGTGCCGCCGGTAAATGCGAAAATCGGAGTCGAGGGTGAAAACCTCACCGTCGGGGTGCAGTTCCGACAGCCGCACCAGACAAGCATCCGCCACGGACATGGGCCGGTTACGGTAGCGGTGCAGTAAAGCGCGTAGCTCCGCCGCCTCCTCTTGCACGCTAAGCGCGATTCGAATCACCCCGCGTTCCAGAAATGCGAACAAAGCATCCGCGTCATGTCCCTCCCGTTTCATCAGAAAAGCGGTCTCCGTAATGACTGCTTCGCACGTCAACATGGGAGGCTCAAACGATTTCCATCGCTCACAGGCCCACGCATGATGCCTGAGCCCGGCGCCGAGATAGCTCACCAAGGGACCAGTATCCAGCAGGGCCTGTCTTCCCCTCACTTTCCAAAACCTTCCATGTAGATCGCATTTACCGCCAGATCTTCCGGCAGTCCCTTGATCGAGCCCGCCAAGTCCATCGCAAGGTCGTGACAGGATGGCCTACCGGCTCGCGGTTTCTCGTTGAGAACCTTGGCGAGGCCTTCCCGTATGACCCATGACTTCGTCACCCGTCTTGCTTTGGCATGCTGGTCCAGTTGTGCCAACAGGTGATCCGGCAACTTCAAAGAAATGGTCCGCATGACCCAATGGTAATACGCGGCGTTGTGACGCGCAATACCCGGATGCGTGCCATAACCCGCATACAGCCTCTGCCGTATGGACTTCCCCCCGCCTTTAAACAGATGATAGATGATCTTGAGAAAGGGTGAATGGGGATGGCCGTCCGCCGCGGCGGCTCCCAAACCAACTGTGGCTACGAACAGGTTCTTCTTCCGGCACAGCCTGTCTGTGTTCTTCCCCGCCTACAACGACGCTTTGTCGCTGCCCGGCCTTCTCGCCGCCGCTTTCGAAACGCTGCGCGCAAACGTCGCCGACTTCGAAGTCATCGTCGTCAACGACGGCAGCTTCGACGATACGGCCAATGTCCTCGACCAACTCAAGGTTCAATACGCGCCTCTCCTTCGAGTGGTCACTCATCCGGTAAACCTCGGCTACGGCGGGGCCATACGCAGCGGCCTCGCCGCGGCCACCAAGGACTTTGTCTTCTACACCGATGGCGATGGCCAGTACGATCCCCGCGAGATGGTCAAATTGCTTGCCCAGGCCGCTCCCGACGTGGGTTTGGTTAACGGATACAAGAGCAGCCGTCAGGATCCCTGGCACCGCATCGCCATTGGGTTCCTCTACAACCGCCTGGCGCGCTTTCTGTTTCGCATCCGCATCCGCGACATCGATTGCGATTTCCGCCTCATCCGCCGCTCCCTGGTGGAACGCCTGGGCCTCACCTGTACCAGTGGTACTGTCTGCGTGGAATTGGTCCGCAAGTTGGAACTGATGTCGCCTCGCATCGTGGAGGTGCCGGTCAGCCATTACCCGCGCCTGCATGGGCGCTCGCAGTTTTTCCGCCTCCGCTCGCTCGCCACTACCTTCGTGCAGTTGTGCGCGCTCTTCGATCAGCTGGTGCTCGGTCAAGCGGTGCTCGGTCCCCTCGACCGCTTCTTCGCCAGAGCGCGTCAATCGCGCGATCACCCCAGGTAATCCATCAACTCCCCAAATCCGTTCGATTTATCGAAGAAACGCTCCGCCCCCAACTCCAGACAAACCTTCTCTATCGACGCCTCGGCATGGCTCGTCACCACCACGAACCGCGGCTTCGCCTTCCCCTCATTCGCGCGAAGCACGTCCAGACCGCTGCTGTCTTTCAGAGACAGATCCAGAATTACCAGGTCCGGCATCGCCCTCTCAATGCCCTCCACCGCGGCCGCCGCGGTTGCCGCAACGCCGCACAATTCCACGTGTGCCAGCTCCCCCAATTCCTTCGCGTACCGGTCGCGCAGCACCGCATTGTCTTCCACGACGAAGACCTTCGTGCGGAGTTTACGGAATCCGGGCATATGATCAAAGAGTATTCCCTTGCCGCTGAGCCGGGCATCGGCGGGCTGCTCAATCGCTTGTAGGAATTTCCCCCATTACGAGATACTGTGTTCAATGGAGTAGCGGATCAACTCCGCCGTTGTCTGTAAATTGAGTTTCTCCAGCACGCGCGTGCGGTAGGTGGACACTGTCTTCACGCTCAACTGCAGTTGCCCGCCGATCGCCGTCGGCGACAGCCCGTTTCCCAGCATGCGCAGAATCTGATACTCGCGGTCGGAGAGCAGCTCATGGACTTCCTTTTCCTGGGGGAACGCCAATGTCATTGCCAGACGCTCCGCCAGCGTGGCGCTGATGTAGCGTTTGCCGCTCAGCACCCGGTGCACTGCCAGAAACAATTCTTCCATGGGACGGTCTTTCGTCAAATACCCATCCGCTCCAGCCCGCAGCGCGCGCAGTCCCAACTGTGCTTCCGGGCAGATGGTATAGACCAGAACGTACGTTCGCGGGCTCATGATTTTGATCTTCTTGATATCGTCCAGCCCGCTTGCGCCAGGCAGGCTCAAATCCAGCATCACCAGCTCCCAGTGGCCCATTCGCAGCTCCGCTGTCAGCTCCCGGTGCGTGGTGGCAAAATGAAATTCGTAGGTTGGTAATTCTTCGCTCAGCAAGGTGCGAATCCCCTGCCGGCAAGCAAGATGGTCTTCCGCAATGAGAATCTTTCTCGCCATTCTTTAACTCGTTTCCGCAACCGCTTCCAGCGGCGCGCGTGCTGTGATCCGGCACCCTTTTCCCGGTGCGCTTGAAATCTCCAATTCGCCTCCCGCTCCATGCATTCTTTCCTGCATTCCCAGTATCCCCAAACTTTCGCCTCGCGCGCTCCCCGCCTCCATGCCCACGCCGTCGTCCTCCACGCTCATCGAAAACATGGCTTCCGTCCGTTCTGTCCGTACGCAAACCCGCGTCGCCTTCGAATGCCGTGCAACGTTGGTCAGCGCCTCCTGCAATACGCGGAAAAACGCCGTCTTGGTTTCTTTGGACAGAGACGGCTCATCGTCACCCGCCGACAGCAGGGCCGTCGTTCCGGAACGCGTTTCGAATTCTTGCAATTGCCACTCCATCGCCGCCAGCAAACCGGCTTGATCCAGAATGGGCGGCCGCATCTCCGTGGCGGCGTCGCGCGCAATCCGCAGCGTCCGGTCCAAAAGCGCGATCGCCGTTTCCATGCGCGCTTGCGCGCCTTCCTGGCCTTGCGCGAGCCGCCGCATTCCCATCTGCAGGTCGATCTTCGCCGCCGTCAGATTCCCGCCAATCTCATCGTGCACGCGCCTTGCCATCGACGCCTGCCCGCGCTCGAATCCCTTCTGCAAGCGCTCCGCCAGGTGCCGGTAGCGCCTCTCCTGAACCCCCAACTCCGCCGCCAGCATCTGCGATCGCGCCAGATTCTTCCCCGACCTCCGGATGCCCACCACCATCAGCCAGAAGGCGCTGCCGCTCCCCACCACATGCAGGATGATCGCCGCCTGGATCAATGCTCGTAACCACGCGGTACGTTCTGTCGCGGCGTTTTGATGCGCGCTTATAACTTGGGATGTCAGTGCTCTGATCTTATCCATCGCCTCCATTCCGCGTTCTGTATTCACCACAGCCAGCGCCGCCTCACGCCCGTTCGTCCGGAATACCGCAATCGACTTCGCCATCTCGTCCAGTTTGAACTGCACCTCCGCGGAGAGCACTTGCCCTGAAGGGGTGCCTCCTACTACCGTCAGCATCTCGCGGCCCTCATCATGGACCCGCTTCAGCCGCCTCAGTGCCTCCTCATGCGAAGCCAGATAGAGGTTGTTTCCGGTCAACAGATATGCTCTTTCAGCGGTCTCCGCGTCGGTAAGAAATTGCAGATTCTCACGGCCAATGCGTTCCATCCGCACGTCCAGTGCCAGCTGCTCGCGGTTTTTCCCGGATTGGCGGAAACCTAGTTGCAGCAGTGTGCCCGTGGTCAGCAGGAGGAACGCCGCCCCCCACACAGGGACCCACACTCTCCAGCGGGAGTGTTCCCCCACACCCAATCGGTTCTTCATCCTCTTGCCCCACTTCAAACCTACACCACTTTTGCGTAGGAAATTGTCCCTCAATGAAAAAAGTCTTTTCCCTATTGTTAGTTCTGTAGGATGCCTAACATAATGGACTCGCGTGCAGGCTCTGGCGTTACCTACCACTATGCAAAGCTACGCCCTGTTCATTGCCGCCACCTTCGCCATACTCATTGGAATTGCCGTGTTGGCGGGCTTGGTCCTGAATATCCCTGAGCTGAACAGCGTCGTCCCCGGACTGGGTTCCATGAAGGCCAACACTTCCCTCTGCTTCATCCTCTCGGGTGTCGCCCTGGGGCTGCTGGCGGCGCGGCGCGCACGGGCGAACGGTTATCTGCAAAAGTTGCCACCATCTGTGCGCTGGCCGTCGCCGTTGTGGGGTTCCTCACCACCCTCGAATTTGCCTTCCGCGTCGATCTTGGCATCGATCAATGGATCGCCCCCGACCCATCGAAGAACTCGTTTTCCGGCCGCATGGGTCCCAACGCCGCTCTCGCCTTCGTCTTCCTCGGCGTCGCTTTGTTGGGCAAGCAAACGGCCGGCGATCGCATCCGTTGGATCATGGAAGGCTCGATCCTTGCATGCGGAGCCATCGCGTTGGTCCCGCTTCTGGGATATCTCTACAGCGCCTCCAGCATTGCCGGCATCGGCGCATTCACGCGCATGGCGCTGCTAGCCTCGGTGCTTTTCGTTCTTCTTTCCATCGGCTTGCTCCAAGTTCCGCCGCATGGCCCCGTCATGGCCGTCGCCGCCAGCGGCGGCCCCGGCGGCGTGATGCTGCGATGGCTGCTACCCGCTTACGCAGCGATCCTCATCCTCGCCAGCTGGCTGCGCATCACCGCTGAGGCGTACGGATGGTTCGCGCATGAGATCGGCGTCGCCGGCATGACAGTGGTCAGCCTCGCGCTGTTTGTCATTGCCGCCTGCGCGGTCGCCATGGCTTTGAACCGCGCCGCGGACCGGCAACAGACGGCGCAGCGGACGTTGGAGGAGAATGAGTTCCGCTACCACTCCATTGTCGATGCCACCTTTGACGAATTATTAGCGCCCAGGATGGCGCTTACGAATTTACCGGCCGCCGCAAGGATGGCGCGAACATCCTGGTGGAGGCAGTGGCCAAGGTGCAGGTTAGCGGCGGCAAGCAGCTTCGAGTAGCCCCCTTGCGCGACGTCCCCGCGCAGCGCAGGCTCGCCGGGCAAACCCGTCAGGCGCAAAACATGGAGATTGTGGGACGCCTGGCGGGCGGCGTCGCGCACGACGTCAACAACCTGCTCATGGTGATCAACGGGCACAGCGAACTATTGCTGAAGCGCGCCAACAGCGTCGACCCGTCGCTTCCCGCCCTCGCCTCCATCCATAAAGCCGGCTTGCGCGCCGCCGCCCTCACGCAGCATCTTCTGGCCTTTGGCAGAAAACAAGTGCAGCAGAAGCCGCCGATCTGGGCCCCCTTGAAGCCGACCCGGACCACATCGATCAGATCATCATTAATCTTGTCGTCAACGCCCGCGACGCCATGCCCTCCGGCGGGAGTTTGATCCTGGAAACCCGCAACGTCCATTGCGACGCGCGGATTCTGGCGGCGGAGCCCGGCGTGAAGCCGGATCCGTTCGTCCAACTAACGGTCCGCGATACTGGAATCGGAATCGACCCCGAGTTACTTCCCCACATCTTTGAGCCGTTCCTTTCCACCAAGGCGGAAGCACACGGAACCGGCTTGGGGCTATCCACGGTCTTTGGGGTCGTAAAGCAAGCCGGCGGATGGATCGCCGTGCAAACTGAACCCGGAGCCGGTACGGCCTTCCAGGTCTATCTGCCGCGGCTGTAGGAATCCTCCCACGGAAACAGTGGCTGATTCCCGCAACCAATAAAGGCTCACGCCGATAGCCGATTTTGGTGACATATCACATACTGGGTCCTCGCGGTAAGTTATCCTGTTGCACGATATGACCATTCAAAGGTTAGCCCCTCGCGTTTCCGCCGCGGTTGCGGCGAGCGCCGGTATTCTCGCGCTCCTTGGCCTGGCTTCCATCGATCGCACCACCGCCATCTGCTTCCTGCTGTCCGCCGGCGCGCTGTGGATCCTTGCGGATTTGCGGACGCCCGCTCTCCACAAGGCCGCCGTCGTCGGCTCTGCCGCCGTAGCCCTATTGGGCCTGGCGGCAATTGCGGAGTTGGCCTCCGTGCTCAACTTTGGCGCGCGACGCTTGGTTTCCAACATCGGCGTGGCCTTCGTTCTGTTGGCTGCCGCATTAATCTGCAAACAACGCGCCACGCCCCGTGCCCTGTGGGCTGGCGACATTTGCTGCTTTGTCGTGGCCGGGATCGCCCTACTGCCGGTTCTTCGGTCCTTCTATGGCGCCCCAGCGATTCTGTTCCCCTCCCAGCTACCCTTGATCGCCGCAATTCCTCTGCTGCTGTTACCCATCGGACTGCTACAAGTATCCCGCTCAACCGCGCCGACGCCCAGCGGCAGAGCGCGCAGCAGGCTCTTCAGGAAAGCGAACTCCGCTACCGGTCCATTGTCGACGCCACCTTCGACGGCATTGTCATCTCCGAGAATGGCGTCGTGCGTTGGGGCAACCCCGGGCTCGCCACCATGTTCGGCTACGACGCCGGGGAGATGCTGGGAAGGCCCATCGTCGAATTCCTGACCCCCGAATCCCGCGCTCTGGTAATAGAGAATATCCGCGCCGGCAAAGAGGGCGCCTGGAAGATTACCGGCCGCCACAAGGAGGGCCGGGCCATCTTTTTGGAAATCGTCGTCAAAGAACATGCTGTCAACGGTAAGCAGGTTCGCGTCGCCGCCTTGCGCGACATCACCGAGCGCCACAAGTTGGAAGAGCAGATCCGTCAGTCCAGCAAGATGGAGTCCCTGGGCCGCGTGGCGGGCGGCGTGGCGCATGACTTCAATAACCTTCTCATGGTGATCAACGGGCACTCCGACCTCATCATCAAGCGCGCGCCCGCCGCCGACCCGTTGCTCCCTTCCATGCTCGCCATCCGCAAAGCCGGTATCCGCGCCACCGCCCTCACCCAGCACCTGCTCGCCTTCAGCCGCAAACAGGTGCTCGACAAGAAAGTGATCGACGTCAACGGCGCCGTTCAGGAATCCATCAACATGCTGCGCCGCGTCATTCCGGAAAACATCGAATTGGCCGCCGATTTGACGCCGCTGCCGTGCTCCATTGAGGCCGACCCCAGACACATCGATCAACTCCTCATGAACCTGGTGGTGAACGCCCGCGACGCCATGCCCGCCGGTGGCCTCCTGCGCCTGGAAACGCGCATTGTGGAATTGGACGAAGCCGCGCTGCGGGGACATCCGGACGTAAAGGCCGGAGTCTTCGTGCAGCTTACGGTTCGCGATACGGGAACCGGCATTGACCCTCAGGTTCTGCCGCATATTTTTGAACCGTTCTTTACTACCAAAGACGAAAGTCACGGAACCGGCTTGGGACTATCCACGGTCTTTGGAGAAGTAAACCAGGCAGGCGGATTCATCACCGTGGAAACGGAACTGGGAGTGGGAACAGCCTTCCACGTATGCCTTCCCCGGCTGCATGGGAAGGATGTGGCGGAGCCGCCGCGGCCGGAATCCGCTTCCAGCGCTGGGGGCCAGACCATTCTCCTGGTGGAAGACCAGTTGGAGGTCCTGAATCTGGTGCGAATGATGCTTCAAAGCTTCGGCTACAAGGTTCACGCGGCCTCGGCCGCGGGCGATGCCTTGCGCATCGCGCAGACCGAAAAAATCCACTTGCTGTTAACCGATGTCGTGATGCCGGATATGGGCGGACCCGAACTTGCGGCCGCCATCCGTCAGCAAAGTCCCGGCATCAAGACTGTTTTCATGTCCGGGTACCCCAAGGATTCCTTTCCGGGCCAGACGGCCGGCGACGATAACGTCGCCTTTCTGCAAAAGCCCGTCAGCGCCGAAGCCTTGGCCGCGAAAATCCGCGAGGTATTGGGGTCGTCGTGAAGGAAAAAAAAGGGTGAATCAAATGGTTGATCAAAAAATACTGGCCGAAACTCTCCTCGAGCACTCCGATTACAACATCTATTCGGTGCGCCCCGGCAAGTCTTGGTCCAGCTGGCATGTGGAAACCGTAAGTCAAAAGGTGGGGAAGTTGGGATACCTCCCCGACGAATTCCTCCACCAGCCCGAACTGTGGGCCTCCATTGTCCATCCGGATGACCTGGAGTCTCTGGAACACAGCATCAAAGAGATTGTCTCCTCGCGCAAGTTGGGGATTCTTACCTACCGCGTGCGTCACAAACAGACTGCGGAATATCACTGGGTGGAAAACAAGTGCGTCCCCATGTTCGACGCCGAGGGTGGGCTGTTGCGCATTCTGGGTATGGCCCGCGACATCACCGCCGAGGTGGAAAACGAGCGCGCGCTGGCCGATAGCGAAGCCCAACTCCGCGCCCTGTTTGAAAGCGCTCCGGACGCGGTCATCATTTCCAACAGCTCCGGAATCATTACCAAAGCCAATGCCAAAGCCGAAGATCTCTTCGGCCATCCCAGGGCCGAACTGTGCGGCCGTCCGTTCGCAATGCTGATTCCGCAGCACTTTCGCGTGGAGCAGTTCCTGAGCGCCATCGCGCCCGCCGCGGCGGAGCTGGCTACGCTGCACCCCGGCGGAGGCGAAACCCCCGTGGACGTGATGTCGAGCTTCGCCGTCGTCAATGGGGAGCGCCTTGTTCTGACCATCCTCCGCGACATCTCCACGCGCAAGCAGTTGGAACGCGAAAGAAACGATTTCGAAGAACAGTTCCGCCAGGCCCAGAAGATGGATGCCCTGGGCAAGCTGGCTGAAGGCGTAGCCCACGATTTTAACAACCTGCTCATGCTCATCAACGGTCACAGCGATCTGCTGCTCAAGAAGATGAGCAGTGAAAATCCTCTGCATGCGTCGTTATCCGCCATCCGCAAAGCCGGCGCCAACGCCGCCGGTCTCACGCAGCAGTTGCTCTCCTTCGGCAGAAAGCAGGTCTCCCAGCCCAGAGCCGTGAGTTTGAATGAGATCCTCACCGGCGCCCATGCCATGCTGCGGCGCATGATCCCCGCAAACGTCGATTTCGTCACCAGCCTCGCGCCGGACCTGGGTCAGGTCCGCATCGATCCCGTGCAGATCGAGCAGGTGTTGATGAATCTCGCCGTCAATGCCCGCGATGCCATGCCCGGCGGCGGCCGCCTTCTCATGGCTACGGAGAATGTCGAATTGGACGAACTGGCGGCGATGGAGCATAAGTTGCCGGGCCCGGGAAAGTTCGTGCAACTGTCGGTTTCCGATAGCGGCACCGGCATGACGCCGGAGGTTAAGGCCAGCCTCTTCGAACCCTTCTTCACCACCAAGAAAATAGGGGAGGGCACCGGACTAGGCCTGTCCATTGTTTATGGCATTGTCAAACAGGCCGGCGGATTCATCGAAGTTTTCAGCGACTTGGGTGTGGGCACTACCTTCAAGATTTACCTGCCACAGGTTTCCGAAACTCCCGCGCACGATACCGCGGCTCCCGCGCCGGAAACCCCGCCGCGGGGCACGGAAACCGTCCTCGTCGTGGAAGATCAGGCGGAGGTGCGCAAGCTGATCCACGGTATCCTCACCGCCGGCGGATATCGCGTTCTGGAAGCGTCTGATCCTGTGGAGGCCGTCGTCCGCGCGGAAGATTACAAGGGGCCCATCCACCTTCTGTTGACCGATATCATGATGCCCGGTTTGGACGGTCACGAACTGGCCGCCATCCTCCAGCCCCAAAGGCCGGAAATGAAGCTCCTTCTCATGTCCGGTTATTCGCAGACAACGGAAGCGGTCGGGAACACTCCGTTCTTACAAAAACCCTTCTCCTCCATTGCATTGGCCGAAAAAGTTCAACAGGTTCTGAAAGCCCCCATCCATGGCCGCATTCTGGTGGTGGACGACGACGAAGGCGTGCGAACCTATGTCACCAAGGTCCTGCGTTCGGCCGGTTATGAGACCGTCACCGCCGCCCATGGCAAACAGGCCGTGGAAGAACTGGAACGCAGTTCGGTGGATCTGGTCGTCATGGATCTCATCATGCCCGTGCAGGAAGGAATTGAAACCATCCTGCAGGTTCGCGACCGCTGGCCGGACCTCAAAGTGATCGCCATGTCGGGTGGCCCGTATTTAGAGGTCGCCCTACGCCTGGGCGCGCACGCGAAACTCGCCAAACCCGTCCCCCCGGACCTCCTCGTGCAAACGGTAAAAGCAGTGCTGACGCGCACGTAGACATAGATGCTTACTACGCTGCGGCAACACGCAGCGATTTCAGCGTGCCCTGGAGTTTGGACATTTGCCGATTTGGTGTGGGGCAGATCTCCAGATATGCGAGGCGGTCTCCAGACCGACTCTA
>JACPVQ010000249.1 GCA_016191645.1 Candidatus Solibacter usitatus | reverse complement strand
CTGCGCGTAACGCCGGTCGCCACCTTGCGCGAGCGCGTCTATCAGGTGTTCGGCTCGCGCGCGCTGGACGACCTCATCGAATTGGACGAAATCCGCCGCGAGATCCCCGTTGCCGAAGGAGACGCGGGCGAGAATCTTGTCGTGCTGAACGGTTTTTTTTCACGCCCGCAAGTTCAGAAGTCGAACCGGAATTCCATCTACTTGTTCGTCAACCGCCGCCTCATCCGCGACAAGCTGCTTCTGCACGCGCTCACATCGGCCTATCACAACCTCATTCCGCCCAACGCGTTTCCCTTTGCCCTGCTCTTTCTCGATTGCCCGCCTTCCGAAGTGGACGTCAATGTGCATCCGTCGAAGACGGAAGTTCGATTCCAGCGCGGGTCGTTCCTTCACGATTTCGTGCGCGACTCCATTCGCGAATCCTTGATGCGCAACCGTCCCGTTTCGAGTCTTCCATTGGGGACAACCGCGCAACCCGCCGCCGCGCTGCCCTTTTCAGAATTTACCGAGCGCATCGAAAGCGCCGCTGCCAGTGACAGCCTGGGAAGTTTCCTGCAGCCTCTGACGAGCGCGCAGGAGGCGCAGCTTCCCGAATTCGTGCTGCGGCCGGAATCCGCGCCTCCGCAGCGATTCGATTTCGCCGATGCACCACAAATTCCTTCGCTGAAGCTCCGGGTTCCCGACACGCACGGGTCCTTTCCTGAAGGCGCAATCCTCGATCCCTCTCTCACCATGGAAGCCTTGCGGGACTTGCGGCCACTTGGCCAGTTGCAAGAGTCGTTCATTATCGCCGCGGGCCGCGACGGCCTCTGGATCATCGATCAACACGTGGCGCACGAGCGCATCCTCTTTGAAAAAGTTCTGCGCGAATGGAGCGAAGGCAAGAATGCCGTGCAAACTCTTCTGGTCCCGCTGCTGCTGGAACTAACGCCCTCACAGCAAATCGAATACGACCGCATCCGTGAGCAGTTGCTTACCGCGGGCTTCGAAACGGAGCCCCTCGGAAATCGCGCCGTCGCTGTCACAACGGTGCCCGCGGCGGCGCCTCCTGGAGAAGCCGGACGCATCCTCAATGAGATTCTGGAGATCGCCGAAGGCGAAATGCGCCGCGCTACCAGCGAAGATTTGCGGCGCGCCATGGCCGCTTCCATCGCCTGCCGCGCGGCCATCAAGATCAACACGCCGCTGGACGCGGCCAAGATCGACTACCTGATGGCCGAACTCGCCGCTTCCGAATATCCCATGAGCTGCCCTCACGGCCGCCCCGTGGCACTTCGCTACGCCATTCGCGATATCCTCAAAGGGTTTCACAGGATCTGACCCCATATGCGATTCCTCATTCCATTCCTCGTTCTCTCTCTCTCTTTCGCGCAAGAGAAACCCATCCCGCCACCCGGCGTCGCGGTGCCTGATAAGGACCGCGCCGAACTCGAAGCCGGGCTTGCCCGGTTGAGCGCATCGATCGAAAAAATCAAGACACACGCGCTTGCGGCGGACGTCATCATCTTCCGCGACGCCGTACGCTATGCCTTGGTCTACAACGAATTCTTCAAGGCCGACGAGATTGGCAAAGCCAAAGATCTGCTGAAAAAAGGTCAGGAGCGCGCCGACGCGCTGGCGCGTGGTTCGGCTCCATGGGCGGCGCAAACGGGCCT
>JACPVQ010000008.1 GCA_016191645.1 Candidatus Solibacter usitatus | reverse complement strand
ATGATGCATGGGTCGGCGATGATGCTGCCCGTTCCGCTTGGCTATGTTGCGAACGGCGTTTTCCCCCAACGCGGGAAGACGACGCTGAGCGGAAGGTATGCATGCTACAACGTCTACCCAGCGCGCGACGGGCGCTACGTCGCGGTGGGAGCGTTGGAGCCGAAATTCTGGGCCGTGCTCTGCCGTGCACTTGGCTTGGAGCAACTCATTGACGATCAATTCGCCGATGGCGCGCGCAGCGAGGAAGTGCTGGCAGCCTTGTCGGCGAAGTTTCTGGAGAGAGATGCCGAACAATGGTTCGCCGATTTGAAACACCTGGACGCATGCGTCACTCCGGTGCGAACGGTGGAAGAAGCTGCGCGCGATTGGAACCTTCTGGCCGCAAAGGACGGCCGCGCTCCCGCGCTTGGCGAGCACAACCCGGTTTGAAGTGGGGCAGAACTCCAGTTCTGCGGCGGGGTCTCCAGACCCCGCATGGCCTCGTCAGAGGCCATCGGCTGCTTTGCAGCCGCATCGGAGATTGCGATTACTCCCGGCAGAGACGGTCTGGAGACCGTCTCGCAGAGCTGGAGCTCTGCCCCACACAGCAGCACAGCTGCGGCCAATGGAAATCTTCTCAACATGGAAGATTCTAGCGATTGCGATGCTGTTCGCGCAGGACGTTCGGATCGTCCATGCGCGGCGATGGTTTGGGATCGAGCGGTTCTCTTGCCACGGCCGGATCGAAAACTTCCTTCCGCGGCTGCAGCGCCTGAAACGGAGTGAAATCGGGCTTCGCGGTGAAGCAATCGGCGAGGTCGGAAGCCGCCGCGTCGAACAGATTCAGCGGCGGCATTCCCAGCAGCCGGAACACGGTTTTGAGCATTCCGGGAAAACTGGAATTGACGTGCGAGACGTAGTTCTTCTTCGCGTACGGGCTTGCCAGCAGGAAGACGGTGCGATGCGAATCGATGTGGTCCACGCCGCCTTGCGCGTCGTCTTCCGTGATGAACACCGCCATTTTTTTCCACCATGGAGAATGCGATAGGTATTCCATAATACGGCCCAGCGCCAAATCGTTATCGGCAACATAGGATGCGTCGAACGGATAGCCGTCTTCCGGACGCGGAAATTAAACGTTGGTAAAACAACGTTTAATAAAATCTGGCCATTATTTTAACTATGAAAGTCAGGCGCGGGAACGGTTGGCCGCCGTCCACGAAAAGCTTGTTCACGTCCGCGATGAATTGGTTGGCCCGGAACTGATCGGGGATGTTCATGTTGTACTGCGGATAATCGCGCGCCGTATTGCGATATAAAGGATCGGGCATAGGGACATTGATGAAGAACCTTGCGCCGGTTGGCTTCAACCCCGGCCCTTCATCCACGCTTGCCAGCTCGAATCCTTCGCCGTAGTTGCGGAACGGGATGCCGTGACGCTCCAGGTGATGCCACAACGTTCCCGCTTCCAACTGATCGTCGGGGTGCACGCTGGAATTGCTTCCGATATTTCGCAAGCGGCCGGGCGCGCTGGTTGGCATGCGAAAATCCTTCTGTTTCCCTGCCATGATGGTGGTCTCTACCCACGGATTCGGGTAGGAGCCCACCAGCCAGTGGTGCCCATCTACGCTCATTTCGGAATCGGCGTAGAAGTTATCGCTGAACGCGAATCTGGCGGCGAGGGCGTGATGATTAGGAGTGATATTGATCCCGCGCAAGCTGAGACGCTGCTTCAACTCCTTGCCTCGATTCTGCGAAACAACACCCGCCGCACCGAAGCGGGCCAGATCCCAGACTCCCGCGGCGGGTCCGTTTGAAGCGCTCGCAATATCTCCGAGCACTTCGTCATAAGTGCGGTTTTCCTTGACGATGACAACCACGTGTCGAATCTCGGCAGGCAACGGCAATGGATTCGTTCGAGCTTTCTGGAAGCCATTGTTGGCCATCACTTTCGCAGTGAACGCGGGCAGGTCCGATGCGCCGGGCAGGGGAAACATCTGCAGCACGCCTCGCCGCAGGTCTGCCTGGAAAGTGCGCGTGGTATGTCCTTCCCGCGCGGCATTCGGACCGGTTCCATGTCCCTTGGCGTTGGCCACCAGAACGTTGTCCCGATCGATTACGAGTTTTGTTGGAAACCATGCCGCTGGGATGTGCCCGAGAACTTTTCCGGACGCGATGTCGATGACGCCGACCGCGTTGATTCCCGCTTCCGCCACCAGGAGCCAGTTCGAAGCGGCATGGACAGCCATTCCGATGGGCAACACCCCGCGCAGGTTTTCCAAGCCTGGAATGCGGATTTGGATCTCCTGGATGACCTTTCGCGAGACCGGGTGCAGAACGGTGATGGTGTCGTTATGGGCATTGGAGACGAAGAGGCGGTCCGCCGTGGCGAGGACACCGGACGGGCTGCTCCCTCCCATGCTCCGCTCCCCAAAGGGAAGACCGGTTCGTGCAAAACCCTCCAGCTTCGGGCTGGACGGATCCTCTACATTTATGAACGCCACGGAGTTCGACTCCGGAACATTCGGATCGCCGAGCCCGGGAACATCGATCTCGTCGCCGGATGCGGATGGACGTCGCACTCCATCCATCGCGGCGGGCGACGGGAAGCCGAAGGGAGGAAACGCCAAGCCTGTGCGGATGGGATTCTTCGGATCTGCCCCGGGCAGCGTCTTGTATTCGAACATGCCGGTGTTGGTGACGTAAACACGCTTTCCGTCAGGAGAGAGCGCCACTGCGAACGGCATTCGTCCGACCCGCAAGCTGGAGACGACCTTCTTATGTTTCGTGTCGATCACGACCAGCCGGAAGTTGGCTTGGTCCACCACATATAGCAATCCGCGTTTTTCATCGAATGCCAGGTCGCCCGAATAGCTATCGTTAAAGCCATTCTGGTTGAGCCGGAAGAGATGCTTTTTCGCTCCGGTTTTCACATCCACCAGACGGACGCGTCCCGAATTGCCTTCACTGGCGTAGATGGATTTATCGCCATCGAACGCTATCCCCATGAAAACACTGAGCCAATCTTCGTCGTCGTCCTTTTCTTTCTCAACCTTCCACGGTTCCAGGGTTTGGGACTGCCAGCGCGAGGCGTCAGTACGCTGGATTACGGTCAAAGTGTGCTTTCCCGGACCTCCATTGGTGGTGATCAATGTCTTGCCGTTCGGGGAGACAGCGAGTCCGAACGGACCCGGTCCGGTAATGAACTGCCGTCCAAGGGGGGCGATGATCTTGCCGCCGGGTAAAATGCTTTCAGCGCCCGGTCTTCGAATAGCTGGCCGGACGCCTGCCGGCGCGCGGTATTCCTCCGCCAAACCCAATGGAAGGAACAAGATGGAAAGGAAAAGCAACATACAACTCTCTGTCAAATGTACCCCATCCCCGCATTAGGGGGGTAGTATCCACCCGCACAAGAGTCGCAAATCAGGCAGGAAAGAGGTATTGCCGTACTATAAAGTCCGCGTTAGATTAATCCTTCGGTAGCGACACTATTACTAAGAGGACCTCAGTAACAGCGACCGATAAGGGAAGAGTGAAGGTCCTCGGATGGGATTGGAAGGAAATGATGCTCGCTTCACAGGAACCAAGGCAGATGCTGGTGGGGGACTCTGCGCGGACACGCCAGTTGACGCGTCTCATCGAAAAGATGGGGAGCAGCCGCTGGCCGGCGCTGATTCTTGGCGAAACAGGGACGGGGAAAGAAGTCGTAGCCAAGTCGATCTACCATATGAATCCGGTGGGCCCGTTCGTGACCATAGACTGCTCGGCTTTGGTGGGAACGATCATGGAGAGCGAGCTTTTCGGTCATGTGAAAGGCGCTTTTACGGGGGCGGTGGGCACAAAGATCGGGTTGATTGAATCCGCGCACGGGGGAACGGCGTTTTTCGACGAAATCGGCGAACTGTCGCTGGAAATGCAGGCGAAGCTTCTGCGGGTGCTGCAAACGAAGGAGTTTCGTCCGGTGGGATCTTTGGCATCGCGCCGGTCTGATTTCCGCATCATCGCGGCAACGAATCGCGATCTGGCCAAGGAAGTGGAACGGGGAACCTTTCGCCGCGATCTGTACTACCGGCTGAACGTAGTTACTTTGAAGCTGGCTCCGCTGCGCGAGCGCAAGGACGACGTACCCATCCTGCTGGATCATTTCCTGGAGATGTACGCGAACGGCCACCGGTTGACGCAGGAAGCCTTGGATGCGCTCATTTCCTATGACTGGCCGGGGAACGTGCGGGAGTTGGAAAACTGCGTGCAGAACATGGTTGCCATCAACACGGGACCGTTGCTGATGGTGCAGGATCTGCCCTCCGGAATTCAGAACCATGTATTCGCCAAGCGCGCTCAGGCGCTATCGGCGGCGGTGGGCGGCTCATCCACCACGGTTCCCATGAAACCGATGGGCATGGCGGACTCCGCTCTTTCCATGCGCACTCCGGACCCTGTCATCCTGCCCTTGTATGAAGTGGAAAAGAGAGCCAT
The DNA here is from genome assembly GCA_016191645.1 of Candidatus Solibacter usitatus. Classification (GTDB taxonomy): domain Bacteria; phylum Acidobacteriota; class Terriglobia; order Bryobacterales; family Bryobacteraceae; genus CADEFT01. The sequence continues at coordinate 15,741 of JACPVQ010000008.1, read as the reverse complement.
CCGCTGCGCGTTGGAGCATACCAACGGAGACCGCGGCGTCGCTGCGACACTTCTGGGGATCGGCCGCACAACCCTTTACCGGAAGCTCAAAGAATACGAGATCGCCTGTTGATTGGCTGAGAAGAAATCGGCGTGGAAGACACCTAATTATTGAGGCCAATACTACATGACCGTAAAACCGCTTCGCGTTCTACTGATTGACGGAAAGATTCAAGACTCCGCCTGGGTCGGCGCGATGCTGGCGGACCTGGAGGATAGGAAATTCGAAGGCGGCTGGCGTCATGGAGTGGATATTTTTCATTTGGAAAGGCTGTCGGACGCGCTTACCTTTCTCGACGATGACGCGGCGCGCCGTCAGTACGACGTCATTTTGCTCAATCCCAGCCTGCCCGATAGTTCAGGCCTTCATTCTTATCTCCGCGTCGCCTCGCAGGTGCCGGAGATTCCGGTAGTGGTCTTGTGCGACCGCGATGATCCCGATCTGGCCATCAGCATGATTCGCGCCGGAGCACAGGATTTTTTGGCCAAGCCGGAGCTCGATTCCGTCCCCCTGGCGCGGGCGCTGCGGCTGGCCGCGGAGCGCTCGAAGTTGCGGCAGGATCTGCGCAGTTTGGCTTGGCGGGATGAAATGACCGGGCTGCTCAACCAGCATGGGTTCACCCTGGTCGGCGAGCACGACATGGCAACCGCGCGGCGTTTGGTGATGAACTATTTCGTGGTGTCGATGGAAATGGATGGATTGGACCGGCTGGAGCGGCAATACGGACGCGATGAACGGCATCTTGCTCTGGTGGAAACCGCGGAGATCATGAGGGACTCCGTGTGCGCAACCGAGATGGCGGTGGGCAGAGTTGGACACAACAGGTTTGCGGTGGGCAGAGTGTCCAACGATCCGGAATCGAAACAGCGGCTCCTACTTCGGCTGCGGCAGCTCTTTCAGAACTATTTGCGCAAACCCAACCGCAGCTTAATGAATGTAAGATTCGGAAGCGCCCAAATGAGCCCGTCGCACAATGATAGTTGTGTCGCGGACCTGCTGGCGAAGGCGCTGTGCGAGAATGAGGAAATTTCACCCGTTCTTACTCAGCGAGGCCAGAATTTCAGCGAATCGCAACTCGCCCATAGCGTTGGACGCGACGTATAGCCTGGGCAGTGAACTCAGCGGCGTTGGCGTGTACTCGCGCGAACTGCTGCACGGGTTGGCTAAGCTGCAACAGCAGCAACGTTTCCACTGGTGTTACCGGCCGCATCGCTTTCTACGTTCGCTGAACGTTGAGCTGCCATCCAACTGCCGCCGCAGATTGCTGTTGGATCTCTTAGCGCCGGGCCAACTATTCCACGGTCTCAATCAAAGGCTGCCGCGGAAGACAGCGCGCCGGAACGTCGTCACCTTCCACGATCTCTTCGTCATGAGCGGCGAATATTCCACCGTGGAGTTTCGCACGCGGTTCACGCAGCAGGCAAGACACGCAGCCGAACGAGCGGATCTGATCATTTGCGTCTCCGCGTTTACGGCGTCGCAGGTGGAGAGCCTTCTTCGCGTTCCGCAAAGCCGCCTGCGTGTGATTTGGCATGGAGTGCATTTGCCTTCGGGCCCGGTTGTTCCAGCGGATGCGCGGGAGAAGTTCGTGATTCACGTGGGTGCAATCCAGGCGCGAAAGAACCTGGTCCGGTTGGTGGAGGCGTTTGAACGGATGCCTGCCGATTGGCGGCTTGTTCTTTTGGGCTCGGCTGGATACGGCGCGGAAGCGATTCTGCGACGGATTGCATCCAGCACGGCAAAGAATCGTATCGAGATCACCGGTTACGTAAGCGACAAGGCGTTGCGCGGCTGGTACGGACGCGCCGCGATTCTCGCCTTTCCTTCTCTGGACGAAGGGTTTGGCATTCCGATTCTTGAGGCGATGGCGCATGGGTTGCCGGTGCTGACGTCGAATCGATCCGCGCTGCCGGAAGTTGCGGGCGATGCGGGGCTGTTGGTGGACCCCGTCGATAGCGGCGACATTGCCGCCGGATTGCTGAGATTGGCTGAAGACAAACAATTGTGGATGGATCTCAGCCGGAAGGGCCTGGCGCGCGCTGCGGAATGCAGTTGGGAGCGCGCCGCCGATTCGACGTGGAACGTCTATGAAGAGTTGCTGCGGGGTTGAGCATTGATACACTAAAAGTTTCATGCCACTCCGCAGCTATACCATCACACAGGGCCGCGATCGCGCGCCCGCCCGTTCCATGTTGAAAGCCGTCGGCTTCACGGATGAAGACTTGCGCAAGCCGATTATCGGGATCGCCAACACGTGGATTGAAACCATGCCCTGCAATTTCAATCTGCGCGAACTCGCCGTGAGCGTTAAACAGGGAATTCGCGAAGCCGGCGGAACGCCCATGGAATTCAACACCATCGCCATCAGCGACGGTGTGACCATGGGAACCGAAGGAATGAAGGCGTCGCTGGTGAGCCGCGATCTGATCGCCGACTCCATCGAATTGACGGCCCGCGGCTACATGTTCGACGGCGTCATCGCCTTGGTGGCCTGCGACAAGACGATTCCCGGCGCGGCCATGGCGCTGCTTCGTTTGAACGTGCCCGGTTTGGTGCTCTATGGCGGAACCATCATGCCTGGGAAGCTGAACGGCGTCGATCTGACGGTGCAGGACGTATTTGAAGCGGTAGGCGCGAACGCCGCCGGACGCATCAGCGATGAGCAACTGATGGCGATTGAGAACGCCGCCTGTCCCGGCGCGGGAGCGTGCGGCGGCCAGTACACGGCGAACACGATGGCTACCGTGATGGAGTTGATTGGACTTTCGCCGTTCGGCACGGCCGCAGTGCCGCAAGTGGACACGCGCAAAGCCGATGTTTGCCGGAGCGTAGGAAAGTGGATGATGCAGGCGGTGAAGAACGATTTGAAACCGCGCGACATCTGCACGCGAGCGGCATTCGACAATGCCATCGCGTCGGTGGCTGCTTCGGGCGGATCGACGAACGCGGTGCTGCACTTGCTGGCCATGGCGCAGGAAGCGGGAGTGGATTTGAAGATCGACGACTTCCAGGCCATCAGCAAGCGAACGCCTCTTCTGGCAGATCTGAAGCCGGCGGGCAAGTACGTCGCTGCCGATGTGGACCGCGCGGGCGGAATTCCGGTGATCGCCAAACGATTGCTGGAAGGCGGCTACGTTGATGGATCTTGCATCACCGTGACAGGCCGGACGTTTGCGGAAGAGACCGCGGCGGCGGTAAAGGAAACGCCGGGGCAGGAAGTGATCCGGCCGTTATCGAACCCCATCAAGAAGAGCGGCGGGCTGGTGATTCTACGCGGATCGCTGGCACCGGAAGGCTGCGTGATCAAAGTAACGGGCGTCGAACGCAAGAGCCAGCGCGGCCCGGCGCGCGTTTTTAATTGCGAGGAAGACGCCATGTCAGCGGTTACCGGCGGCAAGATCAAAGCGGGCGACGTGCTGGTGATTCGCTATGAAGGACCGCGCGGCGGACCTGGAATGCGCGAGATGTTGGGAGTGACCGGCGCGATTGTCGGCGCGGGACTTTCCGAAGATGTCGCCTTGTTGACGGATGGACGGTTCAGTGGGGCAACCCGCGGATTCATGGTAGGTCATGTATCGCCGGAAGCGGCCTCGGGCGGTCCGATTGCCGCCGTGGAAGAGGGCGACATGGTGAACATCGACATTGCGAATTCCACCATCGATTTGGAAGTTCCCGCCGCGGAGGTCGCCAGGCGTTTGGGAAATTGGAAGGCTCCCGCGCCACGTTACGAAACCGGCGTGTTCGCCAAGTACGTGGCGATGGTCTCGTCTTCTTCCGAAGGCGCAGTAACGTTCCGCCCGCGCTAGCCATCAAGCCGTAATTCTCTGAAATCTTCCCAAGCCGCAGAGATTTTCTTTGGTTGCTGTGTGGGGCAGATCTCCAGATCTGCAGCGGGATCTCCAGATCCCGCATGGCCTCGCAAGAGGCCATCGGCTGCTTTGCAGCCGCCCGGGAGGTCGCGATTACTCCCGGCAGAGCCGGTCTGGAGACCGGCTCGCAGATCTGGAGATCTGCCCCACGAGCAACTAGGCTTTGCCGGACAAAATGTCGCGGATGCGTTTGGCCACGATTTCGGTCTCGCCGGGTTGCGCCATCCAGGGATTGATAATCAATTCCTCTCTTGAGCCGGGGACTACCTCGATGGAAGGATCGCCGTCGCGCAGTTTTCTCACCACTTCCCGCACGGTGATTTTGCTTTGATCCCAGCCGATATGCAGATGCGGAACATGGTTGGCGATGGGCGGAACTTTGACTTCCGTCTTGATTGATGGCACCGCGCGCACAGCGTCGGCAATGTGTTTGACGCGCCGCTCGAACTCTTTCATTTCGGCGGTCTGATCCTTTTTGATGAAGACCTCAAGCGCGATCAGCATGCCGAGCAACTCTTCCTTATTCACTTTGCAACCGCGGCCCACGGTGTCGCTGTAGGGCGACGTGTTGAGGCGCGCAGCTTCAATCAAGTCTTTGCGGCCCAAAAGAAGCCCGGCGCTTTGCGGTCCGCGAATTCCCTTACCTCCGGAAAACGTTACCAGGTCGAAGCCCATCTTCAGATATTTGTAGAAATTCTCAACGGGGGGCACGTCGGCGGCGGCATCATTGAAAGTGGGAACGCCATGCTTGCGGCCAAGACGCACCCATTCTTCGGCGTTGATCTTTCCGCGCGGATCGGCATCGTTGAAAAAGAGCATCATCGCCGTGCGCGGATTGACGGCACGCTCAAATTCGGCCACCGTTTCAATCTCAATCATCTTGACGCCAACGGCGCGTACGGCGTGGTCGTAGCCGTAACGGTGCTCCTTCTGAATGAGCACTTCGTTCTTCATGCCGGACGTGTCGGGCAGGCGAAGAATCTTTTCCTGGTCTTTGCCGGCGACGCAGGCGGCTGTGCCGGCGAGCAAAGCTCCGGCCGCGCCGGAACTGACCATCGCCGCTTCCGCGCCTACCAGCGCGGCGATCTTTTTGCCGACCGCGTCGTGCAGATCGATCAAGCGTACAAACTGCTTGGAAGCGAACTGCATCGCCGCCATCACTTCCGGAAGCATCAACGATGCGGAAAGCGTTGTGTAGGTTCCGGCGGCATTGATAAACGGCTTGATGCCCAATTCCTTGAAGTAATCGCGAGTGGCGGGAGCGGGCTTGGCCCCCGCGGCCGGTACCGCGGCTGCGCCCAAGGCGGGCACGGATTTCAGAAAGCGTCGTCGATTCGGCATGATGCGTTCAGTCTATCAAAAGCGTTTCCAGCCGGCGTTCCAAAATGGAGTCTTGGGAGAAGTTCTCGCACAACAGATATTTCGCGAGCGCTTCGTCCAAGGCGCGCTCCGGCATCAGGCCGATGATCTCACTGCCGGCGATCTCCACTCCGCGCAGATGCGCCTCGGCGCGTACGGCATCGAAGACGGTGCGGAGCGGCGTGACTTCGAAATCTGTGAGATTCATGGAGACCTGCGCGAGTCCTCGTGATTCCAACGGAACCCCCATCGCTTTGACATGAGGAAGACCACCCGAGGATGCGCGAATTTTGACGGCGATCTGTTGCGCGATAGTGATATCGGTCGTCGCCAGATTGATGTTAAACGCCAGAAGAATTTTTCGAGCGCCAATGGCAACGGCTCCGGCCGTCGGATGCAAGCCGGGACCGCCCACATCAGGCTGCCGGTCCGGAGCGTTCGTGACCCGCAACGCTTCAAACCCGCCGCGGCGCACTACTTCCAACCGCTTGCGCTCAGGACGCAATGCGGCGGCTTCGTAGAAGTAGACCGGAATGTGAAGATCACGCCAGATACGTTCTCCCAGTGCGTGCGCCAGTGCCGCGCATTCTTCCAGTGTGATGTTGCGCAGCGGAACAATCGGCACCACGTCGGCCGCACCGATACGCGGATGCACGCCCGATTGGCGAGTTAAGTCGATGGTTTCGGCGGCTTTGGCAACGGCGCGAAAGGCAGCTTCGACCACGTGGCTCGGCTCGCCAGCGAAGGTGATGACACTGCGGTTGTGATCGGGATCGGATTCGGAAGCGAGAACTCGAACTTCGGCGCCCGCAATGGAATCGATGATCGATTGAACCACGGAGGCGTCCCGTCCTTCAGAGAAATTGGGAACGCACTCCACCACCCTCTTCATTTTCGAACTGTATCACGATCGCACCCGGTACAATGGCGTTTTCATGTTTCTGGTTCTTGCCCTGCTGGCCCCTACCTTCGGCGCCGACGTGCGCATCACGCGGGTTGACGGAACCGTGCGCGGCGCCGCCTTGCATCATGGGCAACTCTATTTGTGGGGAAGCGGAATCTGGAAAGACAAGCGGCTTCGCGGCGGTGATTTCGGCGCGGGCGGTTGCGCCTACGATGTCGATGGCGACCGGCGCGCGGACTTGATTCTGCAAACCGGGGGAAAGCTGGTGTGGCTGAAGGGGCCCTCATTTCGCGCGGCCTTCACCATCGATACGGAAGCCGATTTCTCCGATTGCTTAGGGACAACTCTTCTGGGCCGCCGCGGTGTCCTGGTGGCGCACCGTGGCATGCAGGTGCGTTTCTACCAGATACCGCCGGACTCCGCGAAACCCTGGCCATACCGGGAGATCTACAGCTTCTACACCGCGTCCTACCAATCGGGGCTCGTGCTTTCGGACATCGATGGCGACGGCCTTCCCGACATCGTTTGCGGCAACTACTGGATCCAATCGCCGAAAGAGTTCGAACTGCCGTGGCGTCTGTTCGCAATCAACACGTACAACGAACATCCCCATTCGGCGCATGTGCGGCTGGCGATGCTGCAAGGGCAGCGAATCGTTGTGTCCCAAGGGTTCGCGCCACAGCCGGTGCTCGCCTTGTTTTCCCCTCCGCTGGACCGGAAGCAGTTATGGACGGAGCGGCGGATCGACATTGCGCCTTCTCTCCAACGGCCCAACGCTCTTCTTACCCTCGACGGGAACGACATTGTGGTTGGAGAGAACGTAACGGGCGGCCGGCTGTTGCGGCTGATTGGCAATGGCGGAAAGTTCTCCGTCGAAACGCTGACCACTGGCGACGCCGTGCAGGCGGTCTTTGCCGATGGACCATCGAGAGTCTATTGCGTGCGGGAACACTCCGTGGAAATGGTGCGTTTGCCACAATAGATTGCATGTCCTCTCAAGCTTGGTACGCAAAGCCGCTTCCGTTCGCCGTAAGCTGTCTGATTGTTCCTCCCGTCGGCCTAGTGGGCTTGTGGTGGCGTCCATCGCGTCTTTGGAAGAAGATTGGCGGCACTGTGCTCTTGCTGATTCTCACAGTCGCTTATCTGGTAGCCCTTGGTCTGCGCGTGGAAATGAGCGGCAGCGGAATGAGCCCCATTTTCTCGTTCCGTACAAAAGAACGAAAGTTCGCCGCGGTTGAGGTAAACCGGGCGACTCAGGCGAAGCAGGATGTTCCCGTTACCCTGAGTCAGGCTGCGGCTGTACCTTCCGTTCCCGCGTATTGGACGGATTTTCGGGGCCCCTTGCGCGATGGAATTTACACGCAGATGAAAATCATCGCGCCTTGGCCGGACAAAGGCTTGCAGCAATTGTGGAAGCAGCCCATCGGCGGCGGATACGCTTCCTTTGTGTTTGGCGATGGACGCGCTTACACCATCGAACAACGACGGAACAACGAAGTTGTTGCGGCCTACGATTTCAAGACCGGCCGTGAATTATGGACGCACTCCTACGCGGCTCTCTTTGAGGAGAATATGGGTGGCGATGGTCCGCGCGCGACGCCGACGTTTCATGCGGGTTTGGTCTACTCGCTCGGCGCGACGGGCCATTTGAAAGTGCTCGACGCTACGTCGGGCAAGGTGAGATGGGAGAAGAACATTCTCACGGAGCACCACGCGGAGAACGTGCAGTGGGGCATGTGCGGAGCGCCACTCATCTTTGAAGACAAAGTGATCGTGCAGCCGGGAGGCAAAGGAAGTTCCGTGGTTGCCTACGACAAGAAAACAGGCAAACTGATTTGGAAGTCGCAGGATGACAATGCCGGTTATGCGTCGCCTGCACTGGCGGTGCTCAACGGAAAGCAACAACTGGTTACGATGACTGCCACGCGCATGATCTCGCTGGATCCGTCAAACGGTTACCTGCTGTGGGATTATCCGTGGGTTACGCAGTTCGACGTCAACAGTGCGCAGCCGATTCCCATCGACGCGACGCACGTCTTTGTGTCGTCCGGCTACGGCCACGGCGCGGCTCTAGTTGAGATTGCGGCTAGCGCGGCGAAGACGGTTTGGCAGAACACGCGCATGAAGAATCGATTCAACAGTTCGGTGCTGCGCGATGGATATGTTTACGGACTGGACGAGAATATCCTGGCGTGCGTGCGCGCGTCGGACGGCAATCTGATGTGGAAAGGCGGGCGCTACGGCTACGGTCAAGTGCTGCTGGCGGGGGAGCACCTGGTAGTTCTGACGGAGAGCGGTGAACTCGTCTTGGTTCGCGCGCAGCCGGAAAAATTCACTGAGGTGTCGAAATTTCAAGCCATCGAAGGTAAGACGTGGAATGTTCCGGCCATTGAAGACGGAGTGCTGCTGGTGCGTAACGGCGAACAGATGGCGGCTTTTCGAATTGGCAAGTAAAGGTACGACTACTCTCTGAAACCTTCCCAACCCGCGAAGATTTCCATTGGTTGCGGCTGTGAAATCTTTCTAGGCTGCAAAGATTTTCTTTGGTTGCGGCTGTGCTGCTCTGTGGGGCAGGGCTCCAGCCCTGCAGCGGGATCTCCAGATCCCGCATGGCCTCGCAAGAGGCCATCGGCCGCTGTGCGGCCGCCTGGGGAATTGCGGATACTGCCGGTAGAGGCGGTCTGGAGACCGCCTCGCAGGCCCGGAGTGCCTCCCCCACAAAAACGGGAAACCGGCAGCGGAATCTACACTCCGAAGACGTAGGGCTTGCCGTGTTCCAATTCGTTGTAGGCGACATCGGGAGCGCGCAGACCAAGGGTCGCGCGGAATTGCTTCGGGTCGACGGAGTTGTCGGGAAACATGTCGTAGTGGCATGGGATGGCGAGCTTCGGCTTGATCTTGCCGCACACCTCGGCGGCCTCCCAATGCGAGAGATTGTTGAATCCGCCGTTGATCACCGTGATCACGATGTCGGGCTTCTGTTTCTCCACGCTGAAGAGCAGATCGCTATAGTCAGTGTCGCCGGTCACGTAGATCTTCGGGCCTGAGCCGAATTGATAGACAAAGCCCATGTGGTTCAGATCGGAGTCGTCGGTGGGCAAAGCGAACGTGCCGCGGATGGTTACGTCGCGGAACTCCATCTCTTTCTGAGGCCATGCTGCAACGATGCGCCCTGTCTCGACATTCTCCGCGCGGAAGACGTCGCAACTCGGATGCGGGCCAAGAAAACACATCGTGTCTTTGTTACGCAAACCGCGAATGGTCAGCGGATCGGTATGGTCCTGATGATTGTGCGTGCACGTATACAGATCCACGTCTAATTCATCGGGCTCAATCAACACGGGTACTTTGCGCGTCAAATCCATTCCCGGCGCGAGCCCGTTGCAACTGTCGGTGAGATACAAATCGACGCTGGTGAGCGTGCCTTCAGATGTTTTGAAGATGTAGCCGCTCTGCCCTAACCACCACAGCGCGACACTTTTCCTGGGAACCGCGAATTCGCGGATTTGCTTCATCAACGACATGGCGGCCTCCGGCTACATAATGGCGGTCGGCGGTGCGGGCTCATCCGGCGAGCCGGCGTTTCTCATTGGCAGGAAGATCATGAGCGAGGCGAGACCCGCGATGACAATCATGCCGATGGCATACGACTCGTTTCCGAAATTGGGAATCGACCCTTTCGGCAGGAATTGCATGCCGCTCCAAATCAGGCCCACCATCGCTTCTCCGGCGATCAGACCGGAGGCCGTGAGGATTCCGGCGTTCTCCACGCGAGCCAGTTGAGCCTCGTTGAAACCGCGGCTCTTGGCGAGATAGTCCGCCAGAGCGCGCGTCATGCCGCCCAGGAAGATGGCGAAGGTTGTTCCGAACGGGAGATACATACCGACGGAGAAGAGCATCGGGCTGCGCACCTGCAGCATGATCATCACGATGCCGAGAAACATTCCGACAGCCACCAGCGGCCACGCCATCTCGCCGCCAACAATGCCTTGCGACATCATCGCCATCAAACCCGCTTGCGGCGCGGGTAACGCTTTGCCGCCGAAACCCTGTCCGCCTTGCTTGATATCGCCTTCATTGAGCAGCCACAGCGGAAAGTACATCACGAGGCATGCGACTACTACGGCAATCAACTCGACAATCTGAATGGTTCGCGGAGTGCCGCCGAGAATATATCCGACTTTGAAATCCTGCAGCAGTTCGCCCGCCACGGCGGAAGAGACACACACCACGGCCGCGACTCCAAGTACGACCGCTACTCCGGCGGGTCCACGAAATCCGAGTGCGACCATCAACAGCGCGGCGATCAGAAGAGTGGACAGCGTGAGCCCGGAGATAGGATTGTTCGACGATCCGATCATTCCCACCAGGCTTCCGGAAACGGTGGCGAAGAAGAACCCGATGACCAGCATGATGGATGCCGAGACAAGGGCCGCAGTCATATCTTGAGCGAAATAATAATAGAGCCCGATCATCAAGGCGAACATCACTGCGATGAGCGAAAGGACTACCTTCGAACTCATGTAGCGCTCAGTCCGCGACATCGTCTCCGGGTTGGGAGTCTCGCCTTTGAGTTCGGCGAAAGCGCGAGTCAAACCGCCGCTGAGACTCTTGCGCATGCGGAACAATGTGTAGCCCGCGCCCACCAACATGCCGCCGACTGCGATGGGACGAACAATGAATCGCCAAAGGGAAGCTGCCATCGCGTCCCAGTTCGTTGTGCCGTTGGTGGTAAACGATGGCGCGATCTGGGGCCCGACAAAATAGATGAGCAGCGGGACCATCAACGCCCACGCGAAAACACCGCCGGAGAATTGCAGCGCGGCCAGCTTCGGTCCAATGATATAGCCAACGCCGAGATAGGCCGGGCTCACTTCCGGCGCGGCGAAGGAGGTGAATCCTCCGGCGCTGGCAAAAGGAGCCTGATCGCCAATGCCCAACCGGACGCGGCTTTGGCCGACCGTTCCGACCGCCACTCCACTCACCTGATGTTCCAAAGCGAAGAGATTGAACTTGCCTAAGATATAAAGCACTCCGCCGATGAAGATGTTATAGAAGAGAAACTTCACCGCCTCCGCGCCGCGCTGACCGGCTTTGTGAATCTCCGCCGCGGCTACGGATTCCGGGAAGGGCAGATCGGGATCTTCCACCATCCCGCGCCGCACCAGCGAAACGAAGAGCACGCCGATGATGCTGCCCACCAGCATCAGCGCTGTCGATTTCCAGTACGCGTCTTCGAATCCAAAAGAAGGCCAAGCCTTTGCGATGACGAATGCGGGCAGCGTGAAAATTGCGCCGGCGGCCACGGATTCGCCGATGGACCCCGCCGTGCGGCAGATATTTTCTTCCAGCACGGAGCCGCGGAACAGCCGCAGCGCCGCCATGCCGATGACGGCCGCGGGATACGTGGCGGCAATGGTGATGCCGGCTCGCAGGCCCAAATAGGCGTTGGCCGCGCCCAAGACAAGAGTCAATATGATGCCGATGAGCACCGCGCGGACGGTGAACTCGGTCATCTTCATGTTCTCGGGAACGAAGGGTTGATATTTCTTGGCGCTCATAGGGAGGTTACAATAATGCCATGAAATCCCCCACGGCAGTAGAGGGCACCGCCACCTTAGGCGGAATTCCTCTGGAGCCGTATTATTCCGAAGACGCGTCGCGGAAAACTCCGCCGCCGCCGGGCGACTATCCTTACACGCGCGGAATCCATCCCGCGATGTATCGCCAACGCCTGTGGACCATGCGGCAGTTCTCCGGTTTTGCAACTCCTGAGGAAACCAACCAGCGATATCACTACTTGCTGGCAAAGGGTCAGACCGGATTGTCGGTGGCTTTCGATCTGCCTACGTTGATGGGGGTCGATTCCGACCATGCGACGGCGGAAGGGGAAGTGGGCAAGTGCGGCGTGGCCATCAGTTCTTTGGAGGACATGGAAACTCTCTTTCGCGGCATCCCGCTGGCCGATGTCACCGTTTCCATGACCATCAATTCTCCGGCGCCCATCTTGTTCGCAATGTATCTTGCCGTGGCGGAAAAGCAGGGAGCGGATTGGAAGCAGCTTTCGGGAACTCTGCAAAACGACATCCTGAAAGAGTACATCGCGCAGAAGGAGTATCTCTATCCGCCGCGTCCCTCCATGCGCCTGGTGACGGACGTCATCGAATTCTGCACGCATCAGGTTCCGAAATTCAATCCCGTATCGATTAGCGGATACCACATTCGCGAGGCGGGTTCGACGGCGGTGCAAGAGTTGGCTTTTACACTGCGCGACGGCATGGAGTATGTCGATTGGGCGTTGGAACGCGGACTCGACATCGATGCATTTGCGCCGCGGCTCAGTTTCTTTTTCAACTCGCACAACGATTTCTTTGAGGAGATCGCCAAGTTCCGCGCTGCGCGCCGGATGTGGGCGGAGACGATGCGGCATCGCTACGGCGCGCAGGACGAGCGCAGTTGGAAGATGCGTTTCCATACGCAGACCGCCGGATGTTCGTTGACCTGGCAGCAGCCTTACAACAACGTGATGCGCACGGCGATTCAGGCGCTGGCGGGTGTCATTGGAGGCACGCAATCGCTGCATACGAATTCTTTGGACGAGGCTTACGCGTTGCCTTCCGAACACGCCGTGACGCTTGCGCTGCGAACGCAGCAGGTAATCGCCCATGAAAGCGGGGTCGCCGACGTGCCCGATCCTTTCGGCGGCAGCTACTATGTGGAGCAACTCACCAATCAAGTGGAAGAAGCGGCCAACGATTACATCCGCCGTATCGATGCGATGGGCGGGATGATCCCGGCCATTGAACAGAATTTCCCGCAGCGCGAAATCGCTGAGGCGAGCTTTGCATTTCAGAAAGAGGTGGAGCGCGGGCGCGAGGTGATTGTCGGCGTGAATCGCTTTACCAGCGATGCGGAGGAACGCATCCAACTTCTGCAAATCAATGAAGCGTCGGGGGAGAAGCAACGGGCAAAACTGGCGCGTTTGCGCAAAGAGCGCGACAATGGGAAGGTAGCCCAATGTTTGAATGCCTTGAAGAGAGCAGCCGCCGGGCGTGAGAATACGATGCCGCTGCTGGTGGATGCGGTGAAGTCGGCGGTAACCGTCGGCGAGATCTGCCAGGCCTTTCAGGACGTGTACGGTCCGTGGCGGGAAACCACGGTGCTCTAAGGCCGTTTTATAATCGTTGTAGCAACGAATGCCCAGTCCCCTGCGTGTACTAGTAGCGAAGCCCGGTCTGGACGGACATGACCGGGGGGCAAAAATAATTGCCCGCGCGTTACGGGACGCCGGTATGGAAGTGATTTATACCGGCTTGAGACAGACGCCGGAAATGGTTGTGAACGCCGCTCTGCAGGAAGACGTGCAAGTGATCGGCCTGAGCATTCTTTCCGGGGCTCATAATGCCATTGTCCCGCGAGTCATGGAACTGCTTCGCGAAAAGGACATGACGGACGTTTTAGTGATTGTGGGCGGCATCATTCCAGACGAAGATGCCGCGGTATTAAAGGAAAAGCACGGTGTGGCGGCAGTTTTTCAGCCGGGCGCGCCGCTCGACGAGATTGTCGAGTTTATCCGCACCACGGCGGGACAACCCGCTTGACACCTTTGACGGTCTCGCTTTGGCGCGGCCCAAATCAAATTTACGGATTGAGATAACGGATGCAAGAAAAATTGAACATCGCCGTATTCGTCGATTACGACAATATCGAGATCGGCGTGAAATCCACATTGCGGCGCGACTTTGACGTGTCGCTTCCGCTGGATGCATTGAAAGAACGCGGCGACACGGTTGCCAAGTTTGCCTACGCGAACTGGAGCCGGCAGGACGGCGCGACGCGGCAAATGGCGGAGAACGCCGTGCAGATGGTCCAGCGCAACCCTTCGCCGCGCGGCGACAAAAACGGCGCGGACATCAACCTCGCGTTGGACGCGTTGGAGATGGCCTTCACGCACCCGCATGTGAATGCGTTCGCCATCATCAGCGGCGACAGCGACTTCATTCCGCTGGTCAACAAGCTGAAAGAATTCGGCAAACGCATCTTCATTGTTGGCGGGAAGGCGTTCACCAGCACCATCCTGCAACAGAATTGCCACGAGTTCATCAGTTACGAATCGCTCATCGATGCGCGCAGCGACGCGCGCCCCGACGTGCGCCCCGACGTGCGCAGTGACAGGCCGCCATCGGCTGAGCCGGCGCGGGAAGCGCGCAAGGACGATCGCAAAGATGACCGCAAAGACGATCGCAGAGACGATCGCCGGGACGACCGGCGCGACGACCGGAGGGACAAGTTCGGGCGCACGCGTCCGGCGCCTCTGGAATTGACGCAAGGCATGCCGCTGGTGGAACGCGCGCTGCAAGTGTTGGAACGGCGCGAAGTGAAACCGCAACTCGGGTTGTTGAAATCGACGATGCTGCAACTGGACCCCGCTTTCAGCGAGAAGGCATACGGGGCAGGCAGTTTTTCAGAATTTGTCGACAAGCTGAAGAAGGCCGGATTGATTGACGCGAAGGGCCACGGCGGGCACTATACCATCGAGCGGCTGGGCACAGCGGTTCCCGCAATCAAGCCGGAAGCGGCCCTGCCGACGTTGCGCGAAGTGCTGGAGAATCACCGCTTGGAGTTGGAAGACGGCTGTCCGCCGGAGATGCTCACCGCGTGGCTGATGGAGGAATTTCCGAACTTCGACGTGAAGGCGTACGGCTTCCAAGCCATGGACGAGTTTTTGAATTTTGCGCAGGACGGCTTCGTTGTGCGCATTGAGCGCGATTCGGAAAAGGGAACCACCGTCACGTTGGGCGCGGAGTTCTATCCGCCTGCGCTGCCTCCTGCTCCGATAGTTGTGGAGCAGGAAGAGGAAGAGGAAGACGACGGGCCGCAACCCTACGTCGAAGGGCAGCCCACGATGATGGAGCCGAATCCTCCGCCTCCCAAGCCGATGCCGGTTCGCAAGCGCGCGCCGCGTAAGGCGGCCGGCGACGGACCTCGTCCTCCGCGGAAGCCTGCTCGCCGCAAGCGGCCCGATTAGGAGCGCTCGATGATCGAACGCATTTATCCAAAAGGTACGCCTACGCCTCGCGGGCCGTATTCACCGGCGGTTCGGGCCGGGGATTTTATCTTCGTCGCGGGGCAAGGTCCGGTGGATTCCCAGACCAACCAGTACTCTTTCGGCGACATCGCGCACGAAACGCGACACACGCTGCGGAACATCCAATTGATTCTGGAAGCGGCGGGGGCTTCCATGGCGGACGTGGTGAAATGCGGCGTGTTCCTTAGAGACGGCCGCGACTTTGCGGCGATGAATGAGGTCTACGCGGAATTCTTCGGCGAACACAAACCCGCGCGCACCACGGTGGAAGTGAAGTTCGCCAATCCTACGATGAAGATCGAAATCGATTGCGTGGCATACAAGCCGCGCTAAGTGGGGTCAGGTCTCCAGACCTGCTAAGGGATCTCCAGATCTGCAAGCCGGTCTCCAGACCGGCTTTGCCGGAAGTAATCGAGACGTCGAACACGGCTGCAAAGCAGCCGATTCGGCTGCTTTGCAGCCGATGGGCTCTTGCGAGGCC